>CAXNEV010000361.1:0-4430 GCA_964200925.1 Candidatus Latescibacterota bacterium
GTTTGGGTGTCATAAATCCAGGTATCGGCCAGATCATGCGTTTGGCCATCGCCGCCGAACAACACCAGAGCTCTATTTTTTGTGTCGCACACAAGCCTCATGGCCATTCGCGGCGGAGGTTCAACCGCATTCAAAAGCCTCCGCCAGACCATCGTTTCGCAATTATATATCCACGTACTGGTATATCCCACCGGTCGACCATCGGCATCGGCTTCCACCACATGCCCACCGCCCACAAGCACAATCTCATCGTTAAACGGATCATAACACAGCGATCCGCCCAACACCGGCGGCGGCCCATCGCCTTTCCCAATATCGGACCATGTGCGATTTTTCACATCATAAGCAAATGTTCGCCCACCGGTAAAATAAACCAGACACGCGCGTTTTGAATCATAGGTCACCTGATCAAACACAATGTTCAAATCAGGGCGCAACACACCATCGCGCATTTTCAGTTGCGACCGATAACTGCCTGTGGTAATCCCATGATACGACTGGCAAAGATACATCGGCGGCAGGTGTTGTTGCCAATCGATTTCCTTATCAAAAGGAAACTGATTTTGCCAGCGGCCCACCTCAGGGTTAAACACCACAATATCGTACTCCGGATTGTCTGTGCGCGGAATGTGTGGCCCACCGTAGATATACACATCGTAAGACAAATACCCCCACAGCAAAAAATAATCGCCCTCGGGAACATATCGAAACGAACTGTGGCGTCTGGCCCCATCTTCATCTGTAGTAACTTGCGTCCAGACATGGTGTGGCAGGTTTTGTACCTTCATTTTTTTCTCCCGCGAAAATCATGCCAAAACCGCATCACCAATGGCCAAACCAGCACCCGTACACCAATCATATACACCACCCCGCCGACCAATCCGCCAAAGGCCAGATTGATCCATGGGTCAGTTTGCAACAGCGGTTGAAACAAAAACAGAACCAAACCCACGGCAAGTGCAATCGCACCAGGCCCGATCAAAACCCGCACATATTCCCCAAAATCCAGATCGATCAACCGATTGACCAGCACCTGTGTCACCACCAGAAAAATGAACGCCAGTACAGAAATCACCACAGAGACTCCGGCCAAACCATATTGCACACCCCAAAAAAGCCCCGGCACAAACATCACCAGATTCACCACCGTCCAGCGAAACGACCAGTCGGCCTTGCCTTTTGCCAGAAAAATCGATCCCACCACTGTGCCAACCGCTTTAATCATCCCGGCCACAATCAACAACCGAAGCGGAACAACCGCATCCAGCATCGCCTCATCTTTGACAATGCGCAAAAAATCGGGCGCATACACATAAGCACCCGCAAGCACAGGCCAGGCCAACAAAGCAATCATGCCCACGGTGCGCATATAGGCACGCCGCAAAGCGTCATTGTCGTTTTGCACTTTGGCAAAGGCCGGGAAACTCACCCGCGTCAAAATCATCGCCGCACGGCTTAAAGGCACCATGGTATAGTTATAAGCAAACGAATACAGCGCATTGGCCACCGGCCCCAAAACAACGGGCACAAAATACATTTTGTCCAAATTGTTGTTCACATAGTTCAGCACATTGGCCCCGGTCACATGCAAACCAAACCCGAGCAATTGCCGAAAAGAAATCCAGTGAAAAGACAATGCAGGCAACCACGCCGCCGAAATCCACAAACTCACCAGCAAAACAATTTCACGCGACACGGCATTCCAAACCGCACTCTCAATGCCATATCCGGCAACCAACAACCCAAGGCCCACAATTGCGGCAATTAACGTTGACATCACCTCGCTTGTTGCAATGGCCCGAAAATGCAACTCGCGCGAAAGCCGGGCGCGCACCACCCCCGAAACCGATGCAATGGGCACAATCAACAGCAGCGGTTGCAACACCTGGACAAAAGCGGCAGCTTCAATATCTGGTGACCAGCCGGCCACCCAGTGGGCAAGGGTTTCTGCTCCGATGGCAAGCCCAACATAAATCGCCGATCCAACTGCAAAACACGCCCAAAACGCCGTGTTAAAATGCGATTCGGTTGCATCTTGATATTTGACCAGAGCATCGTTTAATCCCAAAGCGCCAAATAATGGACACAGCACAATCAACCGCAATGCCCAGTTGAAATAACCCATGTCTTCCAGGTTCAACATCCTGAAAAAAACGAGCGTCACCACCATTTGAATGGCAATGCCCCCCCCTGTCCAGAATGCCCCGCGAACAGCGCGTGTCGCCAGCGATTGGTCGCTCACTACCTTCTCCTCCTGCACATCCAACCTGGCAAATCTGACACCTTATTACCCATATTTAATGCACAAATGCCCTGCACCGGTTCTACCCGAAGCAGGGCGCTTTGCCATTCTATCCTGAAAAGTCAAATGCAACCACAGATGGACACAGATACACACAGATAAAAGGCATTTGAATCGATTATCAGCTAACCAAAGGTTAGTTCGCACCTATTTGGAGATGGCAATGTCTTGGCCATCCGCGTTCATCCGTGTGAAGGCTCAAATTATTAGCTTCGCTGATCTTCGGTTCGCCTTCTTCTGTGGTTCCAAATGTTTTTTTACCACGAATGCATGTGATGCCCCTGCTCTGGAAACCAGATCTGATCAACCACATACGACACAAAAACCGCCAGCGCATATCCGGCCAGCATGCCCACAAAAAAGGGGCGGCTGCGCCGATACAAAGCGGCCCCGCCCACACGCAAAATGATCGACTTGATGCCCCAGGCAATAAATATCGACATCGTCGAATGCATCGCATGCCCCACCGGCACAATCATGCCCATCGGATGCAGGGGCCACCACGTATAGCGATAGCGCAGAAAACTCATCGCGCTAAAAAGAAGCGCGCCAGCACCCAAAAACAAATACCCTTCGGGCTTGTATTCGGGCTCCTGTTTAATGGCATTCACCAGCCCGTCGTAAACGCTGGGCGGATAAGACGCAAAAGGCAAATCGTAAAAATTGTACGCACCAAAAGAATAACTCCAATACAGCGTTAATCCAATGGCCGCACCAATGCCCACCACAAGTGTAATCAACACCGTTATCAGCAGCCGGCCTTTTTGTTTGCCAATCACCTCGCCCAATTTGGCCACATGCACCAGAGGCACCATGAACATGGCTTTGCTCTGGCAATTGAGCGCCGAAAACAATGTCATGGTTGTGCGTGTTGCCGCCGAATATTCGCGCGGATGAAAAAAGAGACCCGTAAACCCGGCCTGATCTATCGGCAAACTCATATACACCACACCGGTTTCGGCAATGACGCGGGCCAATCCCACATACACAATAAACAAACCCAATGTCATTGGAACAGCAAACTTCCACGGCAGACCGATCGTGTGCATCCACAAAATCAAAAACACCACACAAACCAGCAGGGAAATTGCGGCCATCCGGTGTGACATCAACTCACCCGAATCATCTCCTTTGGATTTGAGAGAGATGGCCTTTTGAATCACAGCCTTTAAATGGTGTCGTGCCGTCCAGAACGTCCAGGCCACCAGAGCTATAAAAGCCCCCGCACTTTGCAAACCCGAAATGGCATCTCCCGGTCCGGTCTTGGCCGACAACCCATACCCAATGCGCCGGAAAAATGCAATTTCATTCATATAAACCAGATGAAAGGCGGTAATTGAAAACAGCAGGTCTATATTTGCAAAATAGGCAAAACCAATGGTAAAAAAATTCACCCCTGTATGCTGCGGTGGATAATATCGGGCAAACATGAACCACTGCTGCCCCAGCCAGATGATGGGAATGTCCGGATCAAAATAAGACAAAATGTTCCAGGCCTTCACAAAAAAAATCAACCCGCATCCAATCCAGAACAACCGGTTGTGCAAAATGCCTTCCCCGCGTGGGGCATCAGCCGCCGATGCCAGTTCCACTGGCGGCCCAAGCACCGGATAGGCCACGCGTTCATTTTCGGCCCACTGTTTGCGCAACATGCTGGAAAGGGCCACAGAGCCCAGCGTGATGGCCCCAATGGCACTCAACCACCAGAACAAAGGCACCACCCACACACCCCAGGGAATCTGCTGGCCGGGTGGCAACCCTTCATATAACCACTGCATCGCATAACCTTCATTGCCAGGAATCAGCCATGAAGGCAAATAGGGATGAATGTATTCCGCCCACTGATTTTCAGGGGTGGCCCGATAATAAGGCACCGAAATCATGCCCAGAAAAAAACTGGTCAACCCATAGGCCGGCACAGCCGCCGCCAAAAGGCCCATCGCCAGCACCACCAGCAACTCTGATTGACAAAAGGCCCACGTTGGTTGCCACCAGCGCAGCCCTTGATTGCCCAGCACAATCAACACATACGAACACAACAAGACCATCGGGAAATGGCTGATGTTCATGCGCGAAGTATGCGCAATATATTCGGCATGTGAATTCCAAAAAACAATCCACAAAACCA
>CAXNEV010000362.1:0-4398 GCA_964200925.1 Candidatus Latescibacterota bacterium
GAACCACACATTGCCAATCTTCGTTTAATATTTCGGGCTCTTCAATCACACGGCCAGTTATCACCACCTGGGAATTTGTACGCAAAAAATTCACAAAGTGGTGTGCAGGCAAAGCCTGCGTGTGCAAATCGTATCTGATTGCACCCAAAATTACCAACAAAATCATCAGGCAAATTCCCCACCTTTGACCAAAATGAAAAACCACTGCACACAGGCTAATCATCCACAAAACACACGCAAACCCCACTATGATAAATAGGGGCGGATGTCCAAGGCCAATGCGCAACAAAATGCCAGCGCAAAAACATACCCCGGCCGTCAATGCAGGTCGTCGCATCAATAAGAACTCCTATGAACAAGTCGTGACACCCTGTCTGGGCAATTTTTGTGCCGCCTGATAAAAGGCCCAAATACGACCACATATGGGAATTATTTTTCACCAGATGAAACGATTTGTTTCATCCAAAAGCCATATAATCCCTAATAAAAAATTGACTTTCATCGGCATGGGTGGTATATTCTGAAAACATTTTAGCGTTGCTTCAACTGATTGCTTTTTGTAGAGGTTAGGCGCAAAGCAACACCTTGTTTTGGCCAAAATTCACCCACAATGACCCCAGGGCGCTATATTCCAAACAACACGCCTTTGCACCGTTTGGATCCCCGTGTTAAAATTGTTAGCGTGGCCTGTTTGATAACGGCTGTTTTTGGCACCCGATTTTTTTTTGCGGCCCTCCCGATGATCCCAATCCTTTTGGGGTTGGGTCGTTTGGCACAAATCCCCTATCTCGCGCTGTGGAAAAGCCTGTGGCCTGTGTTGCCTTTTTTAGCGATCACAAGTTTGCTCAACGCCTTCTTGACACCCGGCCAATCCATTGGTTTATTCTCCTACAAAATAGAAGCGATCACCGTTGAAGGGATCTATCGAGGTCTGCAAATTTCAACGCGGTTGTGTGCGGTGGTGCTCATTGTCGCACTGCTCACGATGACGACATCACCGCTGGAATTATCCGATGGATTACAAGCCTTGTTTCGCCCTTTTTGTTATTTGTATTTGCCTGTAAATGAATTTGCTTTGGCTTTGACGATCGCCTTGCGTTTTGTTCCCACGCTATTTGATGAAGCAGATCGCCTCCACAAAGCACAAATTGCCAGAGGGGCTGATTTTTCCGGAAAGGGGTTGGGTGGCATCGCAAAATGGCTTCCTCTTTTAGTCCCCCTATTTGTTTCAGCCTTTTCACGCGCAGATCGCTTGGCCATTTCATTAGAATTGCGCGGTTATCAGGAAAACAGTACTCGCACCCACTTTCGCCCTTTATCCCTAACGCGGTATGATGCTCTTGTTTTGTTTGGGGTGTTGTTTTTGATGCTGTGTGCCTTGTGATTCGTTTATGCATAATCTGAGACTAATTTTAGAATACGACGGCACAGACTTTCAGGGTTGGCAACAACAACCTGACCAGCGAACAGTTCAGGGAGAATTTCAAAAACGGCTTGAGCGTTTGTACGGCACACCCCTCAGGGTCATTGCCTCAGGAAGAACCGATGCGGGCGTACATGCCCTTGGTCAGGTAGTGAATTTTACAGCGCCGCACACCATGCCTTTAGACCGGTTGCATCAAGCCCTTAACGGCATGTTACCTCCCGATATTGCCGTTGGTTTTATTGATGAAGTCGCGCCTGAATTTCACGCCCGTTTTAATGCTCGACGGCGGTTTTACCAATATCATATCAGCTATCAAAAACACCCCATAGGCCGACAATATGCTTGGTATATGCGTCGTCAACTGGATATGAACACATTGCAACAGGCTGCAAAATATTTGATTGGATGCAAAGATTTCACCTCCTTTTGTGTGGCGGCCTACGAAAAAGAAAATCGCATCTGCGAGATTTTTTCTTGTCAATGGGAAACAAAACAACATGGCCTGGTCTTTCACATAGAAGGCAATCGCTTTTTGCGCGCCATGGTTCGCAGCATCGTAGGAACGATGGTGGAAATGGCACGGGGCGTTCGCCCGGCCACAGACATGCCACGCATTTTGGAAGTCCAAAACAGGCAAGCCGCCGGAGAATCTGCCCCGCCGCATGGGCTCTTTCTTGAAAAGGTGATTTACGACGAAGGACTACCCGGAGGTTAACCCATTGTGTTGCGCAAGGTGCTGTTCCTGTTGCTTGGGCTTGCCCTTGGCATGGCCTTATACCCTCTGGTCCAAAGGCAGTTGGGCTTGTTCAACAAACAACTTTCAAACTCGTCTGATGTTCCAATAGAACAATCCCGGCGCAATGCCATCGTGCAGGCTGTAGAGCATGTTGCCCCTTCGGTGGCCAGCATCAACACAGAATTTGTTCACGACGAAAAACGCTTTCCAACATACCGGGATCCTTTTTACGATTTTTCATATGACCTTCGAAAAATTCCGGGTATTGGCTCCGGGTTTGTCATTCAATCTGATGGTTATATACTAACCAATAGCCATGTGGTGGACGGTGCTCAAGAAATTCACGTGACCTTTCCCGACGGTCGTCGTTTTGAGGTGTTAGAAATTTTTATCGACCGCCAACTCGACCTGGCCGTGATTCACATCGACGCCGACAATTTGCCCGTGCCAGATATGGGCAATTCCTCTGAAGTCATCATAGGCGAATGGGCCATTGCTTTAGGCAACCCTTTTGCCTTGCGCTTTGGAGATCCCAAACCCACTGTCACCGTAGGTGTGATCAGCGCCGTTGACCGCATTGTGCGACCCGAAGAAAATGAACCGGCCCTGAAAGGCATGATTCAAACGGATGCCTCTATCAATCCGGGCAACAGCGGCGGCCCCCTGGTCAATAGTTTGGGGCAGGTGATCGGTGTCAACACGTTTATCTTTTCACAAGGTGGGGCCTTAGGCATCGGTTTTGCCCTGCCCATCAACCGGGCCATCGAATCGGCTCGCCAGTTGATTGATCGCGGCAGCCGGGAATTCTGGACCGGGCTTGATTTTCACAGTTTGTCTCCCACGATTGCCCGCGCGCTGGGCTTAAGCACCGCCAAGGGTGCGCTGATTACGGTGGTAGAACCGCTCAGCCCCGGCGAAAGTGCAGGCTTGCGTTCGAGAGATGTCATTGTAATGGTCAATGGCAAACGCGTCGATGATGCCAACGATTTGATTGAAGCCTTTCGTTATGCCACCGTTGGCGACACCTTCTACTTGAAAATATTGCGGGGCCGGGCCGATGTGTTTGATGTAAAACTTGTTTTAGAACCGGATCCCAAAAGCGAATCTGACTGAGATTTGAGTCTTTTTTAAAAGCCATTTCACCGGAGCTATAGGGTATGAACGCCAAATCTGCTTTGCCCAGCTTATTGACCATCAGCAGTTTGTTCTGTGGATTTTTATCGATTTATTATGCCATTAACGGCCGCTTGCTCGGGGCGGCTTTGTTAATCGTTATTGCGGCGTTTATGGATGCTTTTGATGGCAAAGTGGCGCGTTTTTTTGATACCCCAAGCAATTTTGGCGTGCAGTTTGATTCCATTTCCGATGTCTGTTCTTTTGGCGTAGCTCCGGCAGTGCTCATGCTTGAATATTTTGACGGATTGATGTCCATGAGCTGGTTGCCTGTTACAGTCAGTTTCATTTTTATGATGTGCGGTGCCCTGCGGTTGGCCCGGTTCAATTCGCGCCTGCAAGGATTTGAAAAAGAAAACTTCACAGGCCTGCCCATTCCAATGGCCGCCTGTACGCTATCGGCATATATTATGTTCACACAAAGGGCATGGCAAAGTGAACACGAACCCCACCTGGCCATGGCTTTGTGTGTCTTGCTTTCTTTTTTAATGATCAGCACATTTGAATACATCGTTTTTCCGCGTTTTTCGCTCGAAACAAAGACAGACCGCATCAAAATGGGCATCATTTTGTGTGTGATTGTCTTAATATTTTTTCACACTTATGAAATGTTTTTTCCCATCACGTTGGCATTTGCATTATCGGGGGCTGTGCGCTGGTTGTTTTATTTGATCACAGATCGGGAAACTGCCAACATCAGTCATTAACAACAGCTTTCTTTTTCTGGTTCTATTCATAAATTTTTTGAAAGAGCACACTATGGGCAGAAGAAGCGTTGGCTTCTTAATTGTGGCAATTTTTATAGGCATATTGGCAGGCAATGTTGTCGGACAATTTTTAGGAGTTATTTTTAATACCCTCGGTTTACAAAACAATGTGGTTCAAAAAGTTCTGGTAGAACCCCTGGTACAATATGAATTTTATCCCATGCGGATAAATCTCATCATATTAACCCTCACCTTTGGCTTTTCACTCAATTTTAACATCTTGAGTTTGCTCGGTATTGGCACGGCATGGTACTACGTGAAGTATTCGTATTAAAAAAGAGAGAAGAAAAAAGGGC
>CAXNEV010000363.1:0-4397 GCA_964200925.1 Candidatus Latescibacterota bacterium
CCTCGCCGTCGGTTGGAGACAAGGCCCTCAAAATGGTGCGGCCAACCGTTGTTTTGCCCGATCCACTTTCACCAACCAGCCCCAAACATTCGCCTTCAAACAGGTCAAAACTCACCCCGTCAACGGCTTTGACCTGGCCGACAATTTTATTAAAAAATCCTTTTGTAATTGGAAAGTGTTTTTTTAAATTGCGCACCCGCAACAACGGCTTGTCGGTATCAGGCATGTGATTCCTCGTTTTGATACAACACGCAGGCCGCTTCGTGATTGGGGCCAACCTGCAACAGCGCTGGCCGGTCTTTGACATCACACACACCAACAATCGCCTCTTCACATCGCGGGTGAAACGGGCATCCGGGCACATGGGCAAAAGGGTCTGGCACCGACCCCTGTATGGTTTTGAGCCGCGTTTTTCGCAAGGTGCCTGCTCCCGGTATCGATTGCATCAACGCTCGGGTATAGGGGTGTTTGGGATTTTCAAAAATCTCCTGAGTATCGGCCTGCTCCACCACGCGCCCCAGATACATCACCGCCACCTGATCGGCCATTTCTGCCACCACGCCCAGATCGTGTGTGATGAGCAAAATCGACATGCCAAATTCCGCCTGTAAATCGCGCATCAATTCCAAAATTTGAGCCTGAATGGTCACATCCAAAGCCGTGGTGGGTTCATCGGCAATCAACAGCGATGGTTGGCATGACAGGGCCATGGCAATCATCACGCGCTGGCGCATTCCGCCGCTCAATTCATGTGGATATTGCCCAAATCTTCGGCCGGCATCGGAAATGCCCACGCGTTCGAGCATGTGAACCGCATGGGCTTTTGCCTGGTCATTTTTGAGCTGTGTGTGCAGGGAAATGGCTTCGACAATTTGAAACCCAACCGTATGCACCGGGCTTAAGGATGTCATGGGCTCTTGGAAGATCATGGCAATTTCTTTGCCGCGAATCGCCCGAATTTCTTCCCCGTCTTCTTCCAGGTCGGTCAAAACCACATCGCCCTGTTTGCGGTGCAAAACAATCTGTCCGCCCACAATGCGCCCCGGCGAAGAAATCAGCCGCAGCGCAGAAAAGGCCGTCACGCTCTTGCCACACCCGCTTTCGCCCACAACGCCCAGCGTTTTTCCGCGCGGGATGTCGAGATTTACCCCATCTACAGCGCGCACCACGCCCTCATCGAGAAAAAAATGCGTCTGAAGATCTTTCATGGTCAATACACAATCCAACACAACCTCCACAGGCCTACCTGGAATAGGGATCGGCCGCATCGCGCAAACCATCGCCGACAAAGTTAAAGGCCAAAACCGTGATAATGACAAAAATAACCGGGGTCAACAACCAGGGTTGAAACGCCACGGCCTGCACATTTTGTGCTTCTTTTAACAACACCCCCCAGCTTGTTACCGGAGGCCGTAAACCCAACCCCAGAAAACTCAATGACGTTTCGCCCAAAATCATGCCCGGTACAGCCAGCGTCAAACTCACAATGATGTGGCTCATAAAGGAGGGCAACAAATGCCGGGTCATAATGCGCCAGCGGCTGGCCCCTGAAAGCAGAGCGGCTGTGGCAAAGTCTTCTTCGCGCAGCGATAAAATTTTGCCGCGCACCTGCCGGGCCAGGCCCGTCCAGCCAATAAATGACAGCACCACAGTAATGCCCATATAAACCTGTAAGGGCGACCAGGAAGAAGGCAGTGCCGCAGCCAGGGCCATCCACAACGGAATGGAAGGAAAAGATCGCAAAATTTCAATGGAGCGCTGAATGCCATTGTCAATCCAGCCGCCGTAATAACCCGATACCACACCGATCACCAGGCCAAAAACAAAACTCAACGCCACACCCACCAGGCCAATGGTGAGGGAAATGCGCGAGCCATAAATAATGCGCGACAACAAATCGCGCCCCAAATTATCGGTGCCCAACAAATACAACGTACCCCCATTTTCAACCCCAAAAAAATGAAGGTTGGTTGTAAACAACCCCCAGAAACGATACGGCTCTCCCCGCACAAACAGCTTGATCGGGTAGCGTTTGCTTTGTTCTTCCAAATAAAATTTGCGCAGGGTTTCAGGGTGGCGAATGCCTTTTAAACCATAGACAAAAGGCCAAAAATGCACCCCTTCATCAGAAATCAGATGCACCCGCTGCGGCGGTGCAAAAGCATAATTCACCTGCCGATAATCCAACGGATATGGCGCGAGAAATTCACAAAAAATGGCGACAAAATACAGTGCAATAACAACTATTCCCGCCACCATGGCCAGCCGGTGTTTTTGAAATTTCCACCACATCAGTTGCCATTGGGATGCTCCATATACAACCGCTTCTGTCTGTACCGCAGAAGATGCCCCGGTTTCATCCTCTATGTTTTTGACAGCTACGTCATCGTCGCGTTTTGCAACGGCCATAATTTAACGCTCCCCTTCTTCATAACGGATGCGAGGATCAAGCCACAACAACAGAATATCTGAAATGAGCGTGCCAATCAGCGTTAAAAAACTCAGCATCATCACCATACTTCCGGCCAGATACATATCCTGATTCATCAACGAGCGCAACAACAAAGGGCCCGATGTTGGCAGCCCCAACACCACAGAGGTAATGGTATCTCCCGACACAATGCCTGGCAACACCCACCCGATGGTGCTTACAAAGGGATTTAAGGCCACACGCACCGGGTAGCGCAACAGCAATTTCCAGTATTTTACACCCTTTGCCCGGGCGGTCATCACGTATTGTTTGCGCAATTCATCGAGCAAATTGCCGCGCATCACGCGAATCAAACCGGCCGTGCCGGAAGTGCCAATGACGATTACGGGAATCCACAAATGCAACAACAGGTCAAAAAATTTGCCCAGAGACCAGGCGGCATTTTGATATTCGGGTGAAAAAAGGCCCCCGGCACTGACGCCAAAAACTGAATACCCAATATACATAAACACTAAGGCCAGCAGAAAATTGGGCGTGCCCAACCCGATAAATCCCAAAAATGTAAAACAATAATCGGGCAATGAATACTGTTTGACGGCAGAATAAATGCCAATGGGAATCGCAATGGCCCATGTGATCAGCAATGTGGCCAGAGAAATGACCGTGGTTAAAAAAATGCGTTCCCAGATCAATTCGTTCACGGGGCGATTCCACTCAAACGACATGCCAAGGTCCCCTGTGAACATACCGGTTAACCAGCGGTAATACTGCACCATAAATGGCTGATCCAGATTATACCGAACACGCAGAGCCTCGGCCTGGGCTTCATCAACAGTTTCGCCCGTTTCACCCAATGCCGCAATATAGGAGGTCAAATAATCTCCCGGAGGCAACTGGATAATGGTAAACGAAATCAAGGAGATCAAGACCATCATCGGAATCATCCACAACAACCGCTTGAGAATCAAATTCAGCACAAAACAGCTCCTTTATTGTTCAATTGCATAACACTCCACGGCGGTATTTCCCGGAGTTCGAAAAGACCAGCCCGACATGGCCACCTCTGGCACATTGCGAAAATTGTTTTTCACCAGATGAAAAATGGGAACCTCTCCCAACGTGCCGATCACCCACAAATTTTTTCGGTTCAAGTCCAAAATTTCCTGCATCAAATGCCGTTGCCCTTCCTCATCGGGTGTTTCTTCAAGCTGCAAGAACAGTTCAATGCACCGGCGCATATCCGGGGGCGGTTCTTCGCCGCGTTTGCCATTGGTATTAAACCAGCGCGCAAAATCGACCCCGTGAATCGACTCATCGCTATAGGGGATCAACCAGCGCGGATCGAGCATGGGCATTTGTTCATCCGACCCGCCCCAAACACCCACATCGTGCATTAAGGCCTTTTTGCGCTGATAAAACAACTGCCGGGCTTCTTCTTTGACTTCTGCCTGCACGCCAACAACCCGCCAGTAGCTACAAACCAGTTCCAAAACGCGATTGTTTTGCGAATTGGTTTCCACAGATAAAAAAAGAGGCTTGCCATCGGGCCGCAACCGATTGCCATTGGGCATGCTTTTTAATCCCATGTCATCCAACATCTGGTTGGCCAGATCGGGATCATACTGCGTATAGGCTTTTTCGTATGCCGGATCGTAAAAGGGAGAAGAAGGCGGCGGGCAAACCTGGCGGGCTTTGCCAATGCCAAATAAATCGGCATCGTTGAGTTCATCGCGGTTGATCGCCACCGACATCGCTTTGCGAAAGCGATCATCGGCAAAAATGGCTTTTAACACCGGGTCGTGGTGGTTCAAATTAAAGGCCAGCACATTGTCTCCACCCGATCCATTGATCCAGTGAATCACGCGATAATCCCCTTTTTTGCGGCCCTCCATAAACAGGGGGTAATTTTTAAAAGCCAAATGCATTCCCTGCATGCCCATTTCCCCATTGATGGCTTTGAGGTTAA
>CAXNEV010000364.1:0-4397 GCA_964200925.1 Candidatus Latescibacterota bacterium
CTTCCAAAGCCACCTGAGCTTTGAACTGAGGGCTACGAGGTTTTCGTGTCACATCCAACTCCTTACTGCTACTTGGTTCCCATCTTATTCAGTGGTCCTGTTTCTTGGGTCCATTATAGGTGGTGCCAGTGATTACATTTTGAAAGACAACCCGGAAAACATTCGCCAGAAACTCGATACCTATATAAAATTGTTGAACAAATCAAAATCTCAAAAAAAGAAAGTGCTGGTTGTAGATGATACGCGGTTGATGCGCTTTGCTACTGGCAAGGTCTTTCGATCGGCAGGACTTGAAGTTATTGAAGCAGAAAATGGCGAAGAAGGCCTCAAGGCAGCTTTGCATCATATGCCAGATTTAATTGTTCTGGATGTCATCATGCCCAAAATGACAGGGTTAGAGATGCTTAGAGCCCTTCGCAAACATCCCGCTTTACAAATTACCCCGGTCATTATGCTCACTGCTGAGAAACATTTGCAAACTGTTCAAGCGATTTTGGCTGAAGGTGTGGCGGATTATATTGTTAAAGAAAACATGGAGCAAATTGAAAACCGATTGAAAAATTATATGAAGTTGATGTGATGATGAAAGTTGCGACAGAAACGGGACAGTTAAGGGCTGACCAATTCCACTTGAATTATACACTCGGGTCGGGGCAGGTGTTTCGCTGGGGCCGAGATGTGGATGGATGGTGGAAAGGCATTGCCTACAACACCGTTTTCCACTTGAAACAAGAAGGGGATTGCCTTTTTTATCGATCTTTTGCTGAGAAGGTTCAAACCTATGCTGGCGAAATGGGCTTAATAGATTTTTTGAGGTGGTATTTGCGATTGGATGAAATCCCCCACATTCGCGTGCCCAAAGGGGATCGCCATTTGCATAAAGCCCGATCGTTGTTAAAGGGGTTGCGGTTTGTGCGTCAGGAACCTTTTGAATGTATTATTTCATACATTTTATCGGTTCAGGCGCATATGAGCCTGACCAAACAACGCATCAATTTTATTGCGCGAAACAAAGGTTGTCCCATCGATTTTGAAGGGGAGCGATATTTTGCCTTTCCAGATCCCATGGCATTGGCCGATTTGGACGGAGCTTTTTACCGGAAAAACCGATTTGGTTGGCGGTCTGAGCGCGTGGCCGATTCGGCGCAGTTTGTTGCCGAAGGTTTGGATCATGCAATCGGTCTGTCATCTGTTTCGCTTGAAACCTGGCAGGAGATTGCCGATGCGTTATACCAGCGGGCGGGCAGTGGGGTGGGGTTAAAGGTGGCCCGGTGCATTGATCTGTTTTCCCTGGAGCGGTTACACGCTGTTCCGGTAGATACCTGGGTGCGGAAATTTGCCAAAGACTGGTATGGGATAACAGGCAGTGATGCCAAAATTTGTGCCTGGGGGGAAAAACAATGGGGCAAATGGGCCGGGTATTGCAACGAGTATTTGTTTTCGTATTATCGCGAATTACATGGCGGGTCGCTTTACGATCGGGTCATTTCTTTTGATGCATCACAAGAACCTTCGGCCGTGTTGCCATTTGAGAAAATTACCGCTGGTTGAAAGATGTGGAACGCTGGTTTTAAACTGCAAAAGGCTGTCCAAAGTTTGGACAGCCTTTTGCAGTTTAACATGGTTTTTTACTGGGCATATTTGGGGTTGCCAAAACCGTCGTTGAGAATGTGGGATCGGGCGGGGATTTCAGATTTATCGGGAATGACCAGATCAAGTTCGGTGCTGTTTTCAATGATGGTGCCATCACCTACCCGAACCCCGTTTCCCAGGCATATTTTCCCCGGCGTTCGACTGCCAGACCGCACCGTGCCAATGACAACCGAAGACGCAATCAGACATCCGGTTCCCACTTCAACAAACCCATATAGGTCTGAACCGCTGCCAACGGTGGATCTGTCTCCGATTTTGACCGGGCCAAGCAGGGTGGCATCGGTGCCAATTTTAACAAAGTTGCCCAGCGTGGGATGTCTTTGTCTGGCCCGTTCACTTAACCCGCCAAGTGTACATGGGTAAATCACACAACCAGAGCCAATTACGCCTGTTTGTCCGGTGGTGAGACCTCGGTGCGGATGTTCGAGAAAATTGGCATCGCCAATCTGTGTTTCGGGGTGCAAATCGGCCTGATAATATCGCCCTCCCAGTTCGGCTATGGCCCGGGGCAGCAATGGCACAGGAGAGCATGTCAGATTGCCACAATCGGTTTTGCCGGATCGGGTGAGGGCATGGGCAATATCGTGATAAAACAACACCCGCCACCCCGGATAGGTGCTGACCACCAGTTGCATCTGATAGGCAAAAGCAGCTTCAATGCCATTGGTTCGCAGGTATTCGCGATACGATTCAAAGTCTCGCAGTCGAATGGCTTCGTCAATCTGGGAGGCAAAGGTCAAGTCGGCCAGTTTTTCGGTGTCCAGATGGAATCGGTGATGGAGATAAGCATCCCAAACGGCGGGATCTTTGAGCGAGGCAAAACGATTCCAGAGGGCGCGTTCTTTCAACGTTGGCAGTTGGGACAACAGGGCAAATGCCGATTGCAAAGCGGCCTGTTCAATTTCCTGGTCGCTGTCCTGAACGGCTTGAAGCGATTGGTAAATCATGGCATAAAGCTGGTCTGCCAATTCTTCAATGCTGACTGCCAGATCCGGGGCCTGGGCCATGTCGTTGGCATTGTGGGATCCTGGTGCCACACATTCCAGCAAATTTCCCAGCACCGTTTCCAACAGGTCGCGATTGACAAACCCGCGCCCTGATCGCTGCGAGAGAATGCCCCGGTTGATGGGCTCAATGCGCATGGCCTCGCGTTCTTCGGGTTGATAGATATTGCAAATGGATGCCACTACGTTTTTGAGCAGAGGCCGTTTGCGTTTTTCATAGATTTTATCAAATAATGTGGTGTTTTTCAAAGGGAAAATTCCCCGTAATCCCCGTGTGAAACAGGGGAGATGAGTGGTTGATCAAGTTATTCCTTAAAAACGGCACCTGTTTGGATTACAGCAAACTTTCGACGTGTTCTTTCAAGCCCTGTTTGATGGATGTGGATGGAACTCTGGCCCCTGCGGTTTTGATTTTGTCGAGGCTGTAAATGCGATGGCAGCAGAAAGAAATTTGACCTGGGTTTTCGGCCAAGAAATCCGATACGCGGATTTCTTCAACAGGGGGATGAGCCACACCGAGCACATCGGCAATGATGTTGTAGTACTCGCGCGATTCAATGATGTCGGGGCCGGCGGCCTGATAAATTTGGCCATAGGTTTTTCGGTTGCCCAAAAGGCTGAGCATGAGATCTGCCAGATCGCGGGCGAGAATGGGCTGTTGCAAAAAATGCCCACCGCCAACCAGTTGCAAAGGCTCGCCTTTTCGAATGCGGGCAATGATTTGATCGTCGCGGCCGTGTTTGGGCAAACAGCCGAGTTTGGAACCGGGGCCATAGATGTGACAGGGCCGCACCACGCTCCAGTTCATGGCCCCCGTATCACCGTTGATCAATTCGAGTTCACACAACCGTTTTTTGCCGCCATAGGCTCCTGCAAGATAATGGGTGGTTTCTTCGGGTTGGGGAAAGATGCGATGGGGGGGATCAAAAACAAAGTCGGTGGAGATGAAGACCAGGTGGGGCGTTTTGTCGCGAAATACGGCAATGTCCTGCTGGGCGTCTTCGGGATCATACCCAATGCCGTCGATGACCATATCCCAGGTTTGACCCGTTTTGGCAATGGCTTTTGCAAATCCATCGCGGTCTTTGCGGTCGGCCACAATGGGCGTGATGCCTTCTGGCATGGGCCGCTGCCCGCGTGTGACGGCCCAGACGTTGTGACCTTGTGAAACGGCCTGATGTGCGGTGGTGCCACTGACAAACCCGCTGCCACCGATGAGGAGGATGTTTGGCATAACGAGAACTCCTTGTTGTATGCAGTTAATATATCAACTCTGGTCAAATGGAAAAGTGGGCATAAGGTAGGGAAAAGGGAGAAGGATGACAACTGTTTATCTGTATGCGTTTTGAGCTTGCTGGTTGACGTGGGCACAGTCGGTGAGTATAATCGCATGAGACACAATGGATAAAGGAGGATTCATGAAGCTAAAAAACAGCGCAACAATTGAGGATTTGTATCTGGTGGACGGCAAAGCAGAACTGGTGAATGGAAAACTGGTGTGTGAACCGCCAACGGGAGGTGCACCAAGTTCTGCCAGTTTTGAAATTGCGGTTAGCCTGCGGGCTTATGCAAAACGCACTGGTTATGGACGGGCAGTTGCCGACAATGCTGGTTTTCAGGTCAATCTACCCAACCGGAAGTCATTCAGTCCGGATGCTGCATTTTATACCGGGCCGTATACCGGCATGAAGTTTTTTGAAGGCGCACCCATCTTTGCTGTTGAGGTGCGCAGCGAAGGGG
>CAXNEV010000365.1:0-4390 GCA_964200925.1 Candidatus Latescibacterota bacterium
ATGTTTTATGTGACCGATCACAATTGGGGGGCCACATCTGTTGTTCTCCAGGGGGATTCATAACCCTGCGGTCTTTCTATTTTTTTGCTTGTGGTCAAATACCTTGATACCTGATCTTGCCCATGAGAAACTTCATCCTTATAAAAAAAGGAGTCACCTCTTGGAATTTATTTTAAATGCTGTTGAAGCGCGCATTGTGGGTGCGTTAATGGAAAAAGAGAAAACCACACCCAACAATTATCCGCTTTCCCTGAATGCGTTGACTTTGGCGTGCAATCAAAAAAGCAACCGCGATCCGATCATGGATTTGGACGAAAAAACAGTGGCAGGTGCATTGGACAGTCTGGGATTTCACAAGCAGTTGACCAAGCGCATTTTGGGATTCGACAGCCGGGTGCCTAAGTATCGCCATGCGATGACCGAAGTATTTCAACTCAATGATCGCGAATTTGCCGCACTTTGTGTGTTGCTGTTGCGAGGGCCACAAACATTGGGCGAAATTCGCGGACGCACAGAGCGTTTGTTTGCCTTTGAAAATTTGGAAGACGTGGAGCAAACGCTTCAGCATTTGATCGATCGGGAAGATCCGCTGGTCAAAAAATTGCCGCGCCAGATGGGGCGCAAAGAAGTCCGATATGCCCATTTGCTTTCAGGCGATATTGACCTGGAAACATTGGCGGCAGATGAACCGGTCGTGCTTGAAATTCACGCCGACAACGAACGCTTGACACAACTGGAACACGAAGTGCAAAGGCTTCGTGCAGAACTTGAGGATATCAAAGCACAATTTGCCCAGTTCAAGGAACAGTTTGAATAGTCTTTTGACCAATCATAATAAACAGGAGACGTTATATGTCGAATACCCGCTTTCGCGAAATTGATGTTGGCGGTTCTTTTTTTGAAATGGGTCAACAAATCGGTGAAGCGGCTCGCGACGAGATTGGCGGGTTTGCGGCCATTGCGCTTGAACGGATGAATCAAACGATTTGCGTGTCTCGGGAAAAGGCCTTTTCCATTGCCCGGCAGAGTTTTGCTTTTGTGGAATCTTATGCACCGCACTTGATCGAAGAATTAAAAGGGATGGCCCACAGTTCGGGGGTGTCAATAGACGATTTGATGATGCTTCAAATTCGCAATCAACTGAGAGCCGATGCCGATGCGGGTTGTACTTCTTTTGCCTTAAAATCGCCAACTGGACAAACGTCAGTTGTGGGGCAAAACTGGGATAACGATCCGGCTTTAACACCCTATACGGTTGTGTTGAAACGAAGGCCAAAAGACAAACCGGCATTGATGACCATTACACAGGCGGGATTGATTGCCTACATCGGTTTGAACGATGTGGGCATTGGCATTTGTTTAAACACCCTGCCTGCCCCCAGCCGACCACTGGGTGTGCCGCACTATTTTACGGTTCGCGGCATTTATGAAACCACATCGCTTTCAGGCGCGGTTGACGCGGTTAAACGGGCGCAACGGGCCATTCCAGCCAATATTATTTTGTCCACGCCCCAAGGGCCGGCAGATTTAGAAGTGACGGTTGATGATGTGCATGTGATTACCGATCAGGGCGCAGGTGTGGTAACCCACACAAACCATTGTGAACATCCCGACTTACAGCCCATTAACGGCCAGTTTCCCGATTTGATTCAGTCGCGCGCGCGCAAAGTGCGCATTCAGAAATTGTTTGGCAACATTAATCGGCCCATGGTGATAGACAGTTTAAAAAATGCGTTGCGCGATCACGAAAACCATCCGCGATCAATATGTCGGCATCCCAATGAAGACGCACAGACAGGGTATTGGGCCACGGTGTTTTCGGTGTTGATCGAACCCGATACCGGGTGCATGCACATCAGCCGGGGCAATCCGTGTGAACAACCCTATGAAGTTTATTCATTAACGGCATAATCGATGTTGACGTCTGATTTGTTGTTTACAAAAAAACGCGGACCCTATCTGGAACTGCGTTATGTGGATATGTCAAATCCCGATATCATTGCGCTATCGCGTGAAAACCATCCGGTTGTGCGCGAACCCGATCTGATTTATCCTGCCATTTTTAAATTTTAGAAGGAGCCTTTTATGTTCAGATGGAGCGCGTTTTATGTTGTGATCATTCTGTTCCTTGCCTCGCCTGTCTGGGCCAGGTTTATCCGGATAAACCCACCCAATCCCACCGATGCCATGGACGTGGTGATTTACAAACTGGACAATGGGTTGACCATTTATTTGACAGAAAATCATGAAGAACCGCGATTTTATGCCGAAATTGCCGTGCTTTCAGGCAGCAAACACGATCCGGCAGAATCGACAGGATTGGCGCATTATTTAGAACATATGTTTTTTAAAGGGACACAGCAATTAGGCACATTGGACTATGCCAAAGAGAAACAGCATCTGGATCGCATCACAAAACTCTATGAAGATCATTTTAAAGAAAAAGACCCTGAAAAGCGCAAGGCCATTTATGCAGAAATCAACAAAGAGTCGCAACTTGCGGCCCAATATGCCATTCCAAACGAACTGGATAAACTCTATAAATCAATGGGTGAAACCGATCTCAATGCGCACACATGGCATGAAGAACCGGTGTATAAAGTGGGGTTGCCGTCCAATTATTTAAAACACTGGGCCAAAATTGAATCGGAGCGATTTCAAACACCGGTGTTCCGATTGTTTCAACCCGAACTGGAGATTGTGTACGAAGAAAAAAACCGAACGATGGACAATAAAGACTGGCTTGTGCGCGAAGCCGCCCGGAGATTATTGTACAAAAAACATCCCTATGGCCAGCAGACAACCATAGGGGAGGTGGAACACCTGAAAAATCCATCGTTGAAAAACATGTACGATTTTTACAATACCTACTATGTTCCCAACAATATGGCCATTAGCATTTCGGGCGATATTGACATTGACGAAACCATTGCGGTGATTGATGAAAATTTTTCGTCGTGGCAATCCAAAAAACTGCCGGAACCCAAAACCTGGAAAGAAAATCCATTAAAAGGAATTGAACGCGATACCGTTCGTTTTCAGGGGGAAGAATATGTGCTCATCGGATTTCACACAGCCCCTAAAAATCACAAAGATATCGAAGTGCTTAAGTTGATCGATATGATTCTGGACAACAGTACCGCAGGATTGATCAATCTCAATTTGGCACAGCAGCAAAAAGTGCGATCTGCCGGCAGTTATCCCGATCTCAACAATGATTATGGCGCTCAGTTTCTGTGGGGCATTCCCAAAAAAGACCAGACACTGGCCGATGTGGAGCAATTGTTGCGTCAACAACTGGATATCATCAAACAGGGGAATTTTGACGAAGCCCTTCTCAAAGCCATTATAACCGATTTCAAAAAATCTGAAAAACGCAATTTGGAATCCAATACGAGCCGCGTAGGAAAAATGAGCAGTGCATTTTTATCGTTGGCTGACTGGGATCATGTTCTGGATGAAATTGCCCGGATGGAAACCATTTCCAAAAAAGATATTATGCGCGTGGCCAATCAATATTTTGGCGACCACTACATAGCTGTTTACCGCCTGGATGAACAACACGAATTGCCCAAAATTGAAAAGCCAGCCATTGATAAAATCGACATTGATCCAACGCGCCAATCCAATTTTGCCAAAAAAATTCTGGCCATGCCAGTCAAGGAAATAGAACCTGTATTTATTACCGACAAAGATTATCAGATCGTGGATGTGGCAGATGGCGTAAAACTCTATTATATCAAAAATCCCATTAATGACCTATTCTCTTTTTCAGTGAATGTCAATGCAGGTAGTTATCAAGACAATCGTTTAACCCCTGTCAAAGCATTTATGGATAAAGCCGGTGCCGATTCTTTGAGCGCCGAAACACTGAAAAAAACCTGGTATCAACTCGGCACAGAATTTAACATGGGCGTGGAAAACAACGAGACCTCTTTTGCCATTTCAGGGTTAGATGAAAAACTGGATGAGTCGATGGCCTTAATGTTTCGATATCTCAAACAACCCGTTGCCACACAGGCAACCTGGGATGAACTGGCAAAAATTGCCCTGACACAGCGAGAAGATGAAAAAAAGAATCCGACTGCCTTGCGCAATGCCTTGCGCATGTACAGCCGTTATGGAGAAAATTCAAATTATAACCGCCGAATGTCTTCCGATGCGTTGACAAAACTCAAAGTGGAAGAGCTACAAAGTGTGATACGCGATTTGATGAATTATAAACACACGCTCATTTACATCGGTTCTTTGCCTCTTGACCATGTGTTGTTGTTCATCAAAAAACACCATACAATTGCAAGTGGTTTAAAAGATCCACCTCCTTATGAACACCTCATGGTTCGTGCGCCAGCAACCACTGAGATTCGTTTTTTCCACAAAGAAACAGCCC
>CAXNEV010000366.1:0-4372 GCA_964200925.1 Candidatus Latescibacterota bacterium
ACTTCACAACACGTTCAGGTTCCGATAAAGGCCATCTATTTGTCCAATTTGACAAAAATTTATGGCGCACCCGGAAAATTGAAACAGGAGTGGGCCCGTTTTGAAAGAAGACATATGCGATTGCATACACAGGGTATTGACCCGGTCAATCACAAAAGTTTAAGCGATAGTTTGTTCTGGAAAATACCGCTTTTGGGCCTGATGATTTTTTTGCACACATATTTTGAAGATGATATTTATCTGTATTTAATAACACTGGCCACCTGGGGGATGTTTTTTCACATTGGATATTGTTTGTCCTTTTTGTGGGGCATTCAAGTTCAAAATCCCTGGGGCATTCAGGGGGTAAAATGGGGCATGGCGCTGTCTTTTGTTTTTTATATCCACATGCGCCTGAATCTTTTGTCGGTCACAATTGCCAGTGGGGTCATCTGGGTTTTATATGTGATTGTGAAATGGCTTGCCGATCAGGTGCGGTTTGGACACATCGACCTGGATCACCTTTCAGGCCGGCTGGCCTGGGGGAAAAAGCTGGTCTATCGCGGAGCATCCAGTGTGCCCATTATTGGGGTTCCCAGGGCAGAATTTCGGGCTTTGGACGGTGTAAATCTTGAAATAGGTCAGGGCATGTTTGGGTTATTGGGACCCAATGGGGCTGGCAAAACAACTCTGATGCGCATTATTTGCCAGGTTCTGTTGCCAAGTTATGGTTCTGTTTTGGCCAATGGGGAAAATCTGGCATCTCGTGAGGGAGCGCGAGGCATAATTGGATATTTGCCACAGCATTTTGGACTTTACGACCACATGTCTGCATTTGATTATTTGAATTATCGGGCATTGCTTGAAGGTTTTAAAGATCACAAAATCCGCACAGAACGCGTGATGACCTGTTTGGAACATGTTCATTTAACAGATCGCAAAAACGATCTGATTGGTTCGTTTTCTGGAGGAATGAAACAACGTGTTGGCATTGCCCAAACGCTGCTTCACTTGCCCCAAATAATCGTTGTTGATGAACCCACGGCCGGTTTAGATCCTCTTGAACGCATTCGTTTTAGAAATCTTTTGGCCCGTTTCAGTCAGGATCGCATTGTCATTTTTTCTACGCATATTGTAGAAGATATTTCGGGTAGTTGCAATAGGTTGGCAGTGTTAAATAAAGGACAAGTTCAATATGTAGGCACGCCTTTGGAGATGCGCAATGTGGCACGCGGTTGTGTGTTTGAAGCCTTGATAGGGGATACAGAATTGTCAAAAATAGAAAAAGAATACGATGTCATTTCCCATATTCGTTCCGAATGTGGGGTCAGGGTGCGATTTTTGTCTGAAAAAACAGTCGCTATAGGGTGGGCTGTTGACCCTTCATTAGAAGATGCGTATCTCTATTTGCTCAGGCATGGAGTGAGCGCATGCTAACATGGTGGGAGTTAGGGTCTTCTTTCTGGCAACTTTTCTATCTCAGTTGTCGGATTGTTCTTTATCGCAAGATCGTTTTCATGGGAGGTGGGATTGTCATTTATTTTGGCGGCCACTATCTTTTTGCTGTTTTTTGGCCTGGAGAAGGATTTTCAATGGAGCAGGCCCTCCGGGTATTGGTGGAAATACCCGGTACTGTTTTAGGCATTTATCTAACAATGGATATGATAGCTGGAGAACGCGATAAAGATACTTTGGAAATATTGTTTAGTACGTCGACAAATCATTTCACAATCTGGTCTATTCGACTTGTAGCCGTTTGTGTTTTATTGCTATTTTACCTTCTGGGTATGAGTTTATCGGCCTATTTCCTTTTTGCAGAGTTTCCCTAGTTTTTGGGGGGACGAAATGCATTTGTTTCTGCATTCGTTTTGGTGGGCGTGACGTTTCTTTTTTCTGTTTTGTGCCAAGGGGGAAATGCCGCAGGTATGCTGTCTCTTGGGGTTTTAATTATGGCAATTATTACAGGTGAAAATTTCCCAAATACACCATACTTTTTGTTTTTAAATCCTTTTGAAGCCCCTTTGTCTTTTGATGAAACCATCTGGTTAGAAAAAGTTTGGATCAACCGCCTGGGATATATGAGTATAAGCGTTTTGTGTCTATTTCTTTCGATGAGAAGAATGGAAAATAGGGAAAGAATATTGTAATACAATACATGAACAAATTTTCAATAATTTTATAAAAATAAAAAAACCCCATCCGTGGGGCTTTTTTGCAGGCTTTCGGCACAAACAGAGGTGTTCTTCCATGAACCTGCAAACACTGATTTGTTAAATCAGATTAAGTGCCGATGCCGCCTGAATATTGGCCTGGGAAAAAACAGCCAATCCGCTTTGGCTGAGAAGTTGTGCACGGGAAAAAGCCGATACCTCTTCAGCAATATCTGCATCTCGAATAGCCGAATCGGAAGCTCGATCATTTTCGAGCATAATACCTGTGGCGCGTATGCTGAATGACAAACGGTTCTGAACAGCTCCCAGATTTCCACGAGTTTTTGTGACATTTTGAATGGCATTGTCTAAAACAGAAATGCTTCCTTGAGCTGACGAGAGGCTGGAAATAGACAACCCACCTAAATTGAGCGAAACTCCTGTAGCTTGCATATCCAGTATACTGATTTCAAGCCTGTGGAAAGCACCATCGTCAGGGCCTACTTGAAAAGTGCCCCCGTTTCCCTGGTCAATTTGAATTGACAATCCATCCAGGTCACCATCTCGATAACCATTAGTAGCAGGGGCAGCACTTGATGCAGCATGCTGTCCACTTAATGTTATTTGAATGCCCATACGATCAAAGTTAGCCACAATTGAACTGTCTGTAGCAACCACACTGCCTGCGTTATCTACATCCATAAAACGGCTGGTTTGAATAGTTTGGGTGGTTGTGCCATTTCCAAGTGTTAATGCATTATCTAACGATATATCTGAAAAAGTGTAAGTGCCAAAGGTTGCACCTGATAATTGGATGCCTACCACACCCGTGGTTGCAGATGCAAGTGCTGTAGAGACAGATAGAGACTGGCTGACGGTATTGCCATAACCAGATAATAAACTGGAATTATTATAGGAGGTCACACGGGAAATTCGATCAATTTCGTTGATCAATTGTGAAAATTCTGCATGGGCTGCCGTGCGGTTATTGTCATTTACTGTGGACGACGCCGATTGCACGGCCAATTCTCGCATGCGAAGCAATACACCATTAATTTCACCGAGTGCTCCCTCAGCAGTCTGAATGAGGTTTGTCGCCTGTTCTGCGTTGCGTATCCCTTGTGAAAAACCCGCAACTTCGGCCCGCATTCCTTCGGAAACGCTCAAACCGGCAGCATCGTCTGCTGCGCGATTTACTTTCAGACCTGAGGAGAGACGCTCTATACGCTTGGTGAGATCCTTGCCCGTGATATTCAGAATCCGTTTTGCGTTCAAAGCTGGTAAGTTTGTGTTGATTCGGAGTGGCATTTCAAACCTCGTTTAGTCTTGTATCAATTGAGAAACTATGAATTTAGAACTACATAAACCTCCTTGTGGAAAAGGGTATTTTCCGGCTTACGAATAATATCGGCATTGCTTGATCAATTCTTTAATGCGTTTTAATTTTTTTCTGCCGAACCATTCATTAAAGGCCTGTTAACAGCAAAATTGGGATTTTAGATTTTGGCAACTTTTTACTAAAGTAATAATAATTTCAACCGATAAGTAATACAACATTGTATCAAGTTATATTAAAATTTTTTTGGAGGTTGATATGTCAACACTTGTTGTCAACCATAATATTATGGCTATGAATAGCAAGCGCCATTTGGGGCTGAACAGCCAGGGCTTATCAACCCGGCTGGAGCGTTTGTCTTCAGGGTTGCGAATTAATCGGGCAGCCGATGACGCTTCTGGACTGTCGGTTTCTGAGGGCTTTCGTGCAGAAATCAAAGGCATTCAGGTAGGAACTCGCAATGCTGAACAAGGATCAAATTTGATCCAAACAGCCGAAGGCGCTTTAAATGAAGTGAGCGCAATGTTAATTCGAATGAGAGAATTGGCTGTGCAATCCGCGTCGTCCACCGTAAATGACAATAATCGCGGTGCTATTAATGCCGAGTTTACACAATTGGTTGCTGAAATAGATCGCATAGCAACAGCAACCAAATACAACAGAACTACATTGCTGACAGGATTTGGCAATACCATTAATCAGGATATTTCCATTTCAACAGCTTTGGCCTCACCCACAACCGGTTTGCTTGATCTACAACTCAGCGGAGCTATTTCAGGAACTTATGTTTTTAATGATAACAGCAACATTGACAATCAAATCACATTGGGCAATGGGATTACAACACAAACTATTGATTTGGGTTCCGCACTTGATAGTGATGCAACAGGTGGGGTAGTGGCCACAG
>CAXNEV010000367.1:0-4368 GCA_964200925.1 Candidatus Latescibacterota bacterium
CTGCCATGGCCGCCACCAGGGAAAAATAGCGATTTTCACTTTCCTTTTGTTTGTCTTTCATGTCAATTTTTTTCGATAGGCTGTGGGAGATTGACCATCGTTTATTTTTCTGCATTAAAATTTAAATAAACAGACAAAACGTGCCCGATACCATTTTACTACCCATGGAAACAGTTATGCAGGACATAGGTAACGCATTTCATCCAAACCAAAAGCCGCATGATTTATACGCAAATAGAATGCCAAAACCCCATCCCAGATACAAAAACAGATTTAAATCATTAAAAAATAAAAATGTATAAAAATTATTAGATCGGTTTCTTGCCACAAAAAAACTGCATAATGACACACTCTGAATGTCAAAACGCAGCTGGTTGGCACAGGGACATACCTTTCAGGAATGGATTGCTACTCCCTACATGTAATATCTCCCCAATTTTAGCACATGTCAATGCAGAACCCGTTTGACAGCAGGCACAACATCCTGTTATTTATTCGCCATGTCCATTTCTTGCATTTGCATCGTTCGCACTGGCGCATTGGGCGATGTCATTCTCACTTTGCCCGTGATTCACAACCTGCGCAGAGCTTATCCCCATGCACCCTTAGATCTCGTTGGCAATTCACGCCTCTTGGAATTGGCCAAAGGCCACAATATCCATATCGACAACATCGACAGGGCCGCATGGGCACCGCTTTTTGCGCCAGATGGCATGCCGTTTGAAGAACTGGCCAACCGACTGCATAAAACCGATCTGCTCATTTCCTACCTGCCAGATCCCGATGGGATTTTTGCCCAAAATCTTTGTCGCATCGGGGTATCACGTGTGATCACCCACACTCCACGGCCCATAGAAACCCACCCGATTCACACCATCGACCACCTGTTGCAACCTCTTCACAGCCTGAACATTGCCACACCCATCGCCCAACCATTTATCCATTTGACAACAGAAGACCAACAAGCCGTTGCCCCTTACCTCACTCCGTTGCCCGTGTTGCTCATCCATCCCGGCAGTGGTGGGGTCTCCAAACGGTGGCCGCCTGAATGTTTTGCCGAAGTTGCCAACGCCCTCACAGAGCAAACCCATTGTCAGATTTTTTTATCTTCTGGCCCTGCCGACGATGATCTTGCCCAGCGCGTGGCTTCACACATCAAAACAAATGTCAAAATTCTCCCCGAACTCCCGCTGCGCCATCTGGCCGCAATCATGAGCCATTGCACAGCTTATCTGGGCAACGACAGCGGCCCTTCGCATCTGGCCGCAGCCATGGGCGTGCCCTCTGTTGTTCTGTTTGGCCCAACCCATCCGCACCAGTGGGCTCCGCGTGGCCCATCTGTTGTTGTAATTCAGGCACAAAACAAACAGATCACGTCTATTTTGTCCGATCAGGTCATTTCAAAACTTCTGTTCATGATATCTCTAAACTCCTGAATTCACATAACCTTCTCCCTTGACTCCCCCCCCACAAATAGGTAAGATTATCCATTAAAAAGAGAAGATTTATGTCCCAAGCCCTCTTGCTTGTCGATCATGGATCGCGTCGCAGCGAAGCCAACCAAATGCTCGAAGGTGTTGCCGACATGTTGCGCCACAAACGGCCCGGCCTCATTGTGCATATTGCCCACATGGAACTGGCCGAACCCACCATAACCCAGGGCGTTCAAGCCTGTGTTCAGGATGGCGCAACCAGCATTGTCATACACCCCTACATGTTATCACCCGGCCGCCATGCCACTCAGGATATTCCCAAACTCGTAAAAGAAGCCGCACAGGCTTTTCCCGAACTGAAAGTGACCATCACCGAACCTCTCGGTTTGCACGATAAACTCGCCGATATTGTGCTTGAACGCGCGGGATTATAGGATCATTCATGTTGAAACCAGACCGATCAGAGGGGCGCAAGGAGAATCCCAATACCCATGTCCAGCCCATCATCGCTTCGCCGCGTTTTTTATGTGACGGCGGCACACACGGTTCTCGATTTTTACATGACACTCACGCCACCGCTGTGGGCCTTGTTTAAATCCCACTTCGGTTTGACTGTCACACAGTTTGCCATTTTGCCTGCCATCGTGACTGTTTTTGGCTCTGTCACCCAACCGTTTATGGGTTATTTCAGCGATGGTCGCAACCGCATGGCCCTGGTGGCTTTTGGCGTGTTGATCTGTGGTCTGTTTATTTCCACCATTGGATTTGCCCCTTCTGTGTATGTGCTGGCGGCCTGTTTAATCTGTGCGGCTTTTGGCTCTTCGTTGTTTCATCCCACCGCTGGAGGTCTGGTCACGGCTATGGCCCCTCAACGCGCCAACCTGGCCATGGCCATTTTTTTAACAGGTGGCACACTGGGCATGTCGCTTGCTCCAGTAACGGGCACTCAGATTGTTGAACATTTTGGCCTCCGGGGCCTGTGGTTGGTGGTTTTTCCCGTGTTGATCATTGCCCCTTTGATCTTCTGGGCTTCGCGCAGTGCCTCAATAGAAGAACGCCGCCCCAATGCCGGCAAACTCGATTTTTCCATTTTGCGCTCCGCACAAACCCGACCGCTATGGACCTTGTATGGCATTAGCGTCATGCGATCTCTCATCCACACCGGATTTGTCAGCTTCACGGCCTTGCTGGGGGAATCACGCGGCTGGTCCACTGGCAAAATCGGCTGGGTCTTCACGGGTTATTTGCTGGCCAGCACACTGGGCCGGCTGTCGGGAGGTTACCTGGCAGACCGAACCTCCCCACGCAAACTCCTGGCGTTTTCCTGCGGGTCATCAGCCCTGTTTCACCTCGGATTTTGCCTCACCACCGGCACCATCTCGCTGCCGCTGTTCTGGCTGGCTGGTTTTCTGTTTGACCTGGGCCTCACCACCAACATCGTTTTGGCACAGCGCATCTTGCCGCAAAATACCAGCACCGCCACCGGTTTGATGATGGGATTTTCGTGGAGTGTTGCAGGAGCAGCCATGCTGGCTGTTGGGCATTTGGCCGAAGCCACCAGCATTGCCACTGCCCTCACGGTCGTGTCGTTATTTCTCATTCCTGCAGCCCTGCTGGTTGCCGCCCTGCCATCTGAATCAAAAAACACAATGACCGCTGCGGCAGATTAAACACGCAAAAACGACACGTTGAAACGTTGGAACGTTAACATCTTGTAAACCATGCGATACGATTCTGGTGGGGTGGAACGTGCAAACGTGTTAACGCGCTTTTAACCATCGTCCATTGACTATCATTGAAAATTCAAGTTTATTACCTGAAATGCTATAATTTGAGCCTTCACACGGATGGAGATATCATTGCTCTTTCAAAAAAATGTGCAAATGGTCAAATGGTTTAAAACCTCTTTTATCTGTGTCTATCTGTGTCCATCTGTGGTTGCCTGTGAATTTTTCGGATTTTTTGTCTTTTTTCTTCTTTCTTCTTTTTCCTTCGCCGATGCCCAGCCCTATTCTCCGGGCCAAATTTTTGTCAAATTTCGCACCTCTGCAACCAAACCCACCCCGTCGTTAAACGCCATTTCCAGACGCCACGGCATCATATCCGTAGAACCTTTTTTGCCAGCCCGAAGCACCAAACCCACCGATCAAAATCCCCTCGCGAATCTGTATCGCATCCACCTCACGGGTGATCCGCTACAGGCTGTATCTGACTATGCATCTGATCCCCTGGTACTTTATGCCCAACCCAATTATCTCTACACCCTTCATGACGCCCCAAACGACCCGCGTTATCCATCACAATTCAACCTGACACAAATTGGCTGGCTTGCCCTGCGCGATGCACTTGGCCCGGTGCAAAAACAAATTGTGGTGGCCATTATCGACTCGGGCATCGACACAACCCATGAAGATTTGCAAAATAGCATCTGGCACAATGCCCTTGAAACAAACGGCCAACCGGGTTCCGATGACGATGGCAACGGGTATATCGACGATGTCATCGGCTGGGATTTTACCGACGCCCCCGATTTGCCAGGCAAAGGCGATTACCTGAACCCTGACAACAATCCCGCTGACGAATCCTCTCACGGCACCCATGTTTCTGGCATTGTATCAGCCAGTACCAACAATGGCAAAGGCATTGCGGGCATCGCTTCTGAAGCCAAGCTCATGGCCCTTCGCGCAGGAGCAACCCTGCAATCGGGCGATAGTTTTCTGGAAGCCGATGATCTGGCGGCAGCCATTTTATATGCAACAGATAACGGGGCACATGTCATTAACATGAGCTGGGGGGGCCCCGAACAATCCTATATCATTCGCGATGTCTTGCACTATGCGGCCTCAAAAAACATTGTGCTCATTGCTTCGGCAGGAAACAGTGGCGAACCGGGGTTGGCCTACCCGGCAGGATACAACGAAACCATTGCCGTGGG
>CAXNEV010000368.1:0-4354 GCA_964200925.1 Candidatus Latescibacterota bacterium
CAACTGATAGTCCCGCCAAAACGAGAGATCGGATGGTTTGTTGGGGACGTATATGGCTGCGATGCCAGAAATAAGCACCCAGCGTGACAAACAAAATGCCGCAGGCTTGTGCATACGTGGATCGGCTATATAAAATATGAAAGGGCGAAACGGCTAAAATGAGCGCTGATAGGTATCCCACATGGCGATGGTAGGCGTCTTTGCCTATGGCATAGACCAGATAAATGGTGAGCAAGCCTGCAAGGGTTGACATGAGAAAACCGGCATAATCATGAGGGCCAAAAATCAGGAATCCCATCACATACAAAATGGTCAGGCCCGGTTTGATGGAGGTCATCGGAACGGTGCCGCGCTGTTTGATATAGGTTTTTAAACCCAATGCCACATCGGGATCTGATGTGATGCCCAGTTTTCCAAGGGTGAATTGAACAGTGTTGTAAAGCGTTTTGGCCTCCAGCAGATACCAGGCTTCGTCGTAATCGAAGATGCCTTTTTCAAACAGGCCATAACCCCGCAACGCTGCCCCCAAAATTAAAATGGGCAACAAAATGGACAGCGGCTGGTGTTTGGACAAAAAAGCAAACATAATAGACATGGCTCCACGGTGGGCGGGATGGCGGGTATTTCTGATGGCGGGGATGGGATGGGGTGTGAACCGGAAGGCTCTGTATGCTCTTATCGGCAGTTTTGTAAAGTGTTTGAGCTTTTTATGAACAGATTTTTTAGCAAGATTGGTGCCGCAGGGGATAGACCTGAAAATATTTTGGGGTAAGATATTGTAAAAGAATAAATTAATCTATTCTTTAATTGCGGTTGAAAAATGTGGAGGTCTCTTTGGAAACGGCAAAATATTCCATTCCCTTTACTGATTTTCCAGCCACTGGTTTTCTGGAACGGGGCGCAGCAATTTGGCTGGGACACCTGCGACGATTTGGCGGGTGGGAATATGGTGGGTGACAACGGCTCCGGCAGCGGCCACGCCGTCGGCTTCGATAATGATGCCGGGAAGTAGGGTGGCGTTGGCCCCCACACGGCCGCCATCGTGAATGGTGATGCCTTTGTAGTGTTTTTTGCGTTCTTCGGTGCGGCCCATAAAGTTGTCATTGGTAAATGTAACGGCTGGTGCAATAAAACAGCCATGCCCAATTTCTGAAAAGGCCGGGACAAAAGCACCGGTTTCAATTTTGCATTTGTTGCCAATGGTCACGCGGTTTTCAACAATGGCACTGCGTCCAATGATGGTGGCATGGCCAATGGTGCTGTCTTCGCGCACAGAAGCATAATCGGCAATGAGGCATTTGTCGCCTATTTGCGCACCGCGATATAACACGGCCCCTGTGCCGATGAGGGTTTCATTGCCAATTTGCAAGGGTGTTTGGATCTGGCTTTGCGGGGTGGCAACTGAGGCGGTGCGCATGGGGGTTTTGCCCAGTACGGCGTGATCGTCGATGCGCACATGGTCGCCAACAATGGTGTCGGGATGGATGACCACATGATGGCCGATCTGACAATGGCTGCCAATTTTCACATTGGGGCCAATCACGGTGTGAAAGCCGATTTGTGTTTGAGAGCCAATTTGGGCAGAAGGGTGGATGGGCGTGGACATGAAAACCTCGTTCAGAACACGGGTGTGTTACAAATAACCCAGAGATTTCAGGCGTTTTTCAAGGGCTTCTTTTTCTTCATCGGAATAAACATCGTTTGTTTGTTCTGTTTGAATCGGTTGGGATGTGGCAAAATTTTTTTCTGGAAAGACGATGGCTTGGCCCTGCATATCAGCCGGAATGGGCTGTCCCATTAAAGACAGAATAGTGGGGGCCACGTCGCGAATGTCCAACCCGGATCGCAGGCCGTGATGAAGGCCATCTTTGAGCATGAAGATGCCAAATTGCGCGTGGTTGGCATCGTCTGGCCCTGTGTCGTTTTCAAGGGTGTAAATGGCATTGTGGCCAACACTGCCCACAGAACGCCACAGCAAATCGCCAAAATAGACAATGAGATCGGGTGGAATGCCATTGCAGGTTTTGTAGGTTTCTTCGGGTTTAAACACGCGGGTGGCCAAAGGGTGTCCATCGGGGTCGGGAATGGCCGAGAGTTTTTCGGTCAATTGGTTGCGCACGGTTTCATATTCGTTTGGTGGAACAATGCCCTGGGGTTCGCGGTTGGCCACATTGAGCATAACACGCGCATAATAACCACCGGCTCCCCAGGCGGTTGTTTTTGACCAGTCGATTTCGAGGTCTTCAAAGGCGGTTGGCGTATTGGGCTGTTTTTTGAGTACCAGATACCCTTCTTGAATGAGCCATTCGTTGATGCATATTCCCCCATCGATGCGTTTGGCCCCATGATCGGAGACGATGAGAACGGCTGTTTCTGGGCCTGCCAGATCGACTAGGGTGGCCACTTCGCGATCCAGGTAGCGGTAATAATTGCGAATGGCATGGCAAAATTCAGAGTGGGGATCGTGTTTGCGGTGGGTTTTGTCGAGATAGCGCCAGAATCCATGGTGGATGCGGTCGGTGCCCATCTCGACATGCATGACAAAATCCCACGGGCGCGTTTGCATCAAATGTCGGGTGACTTTGAACCGCTTTTCGGTCATCTCGTAAATTTGTTGCAGCAGGCGCGGTTTGTCGTCGGTGCGAAAATCGCGTACGTCGAGCACATATCCGTTGGCAACCTGTTCAATTTCAGCTTTTAATTCGCCCGGATAGGTATAGGGGCTGTTGTTGCTGGGGGTGAGGAATGAGGCGATTAAACAGCCATTGATGGGGCGCGGGGGATAGGTTTGGGGCACGCCAACCAGAATGACTTTTTTGCCGGCATCAGAAAGAATGTCCCACACCGTGCGGTCTTTCACAAGTGTGGAATTGGCAATGGACAACCGATTATAGGAATAGTCGGTGCGGTTGCGCAGGCCATAAAACCCGAGCGTGCCCGGATCTTTGCTGGTGACCATGCTCATCCATGCCGGCACTGTTATGGCCGGAATTGTGCTGTGCAATGGGCCGTAGATGCCCGTTTCTATAAACGAGCGAAGGGTGGGCAGATCATCTTTAAAACGATCAAAAATGAGTTCGGGCGGGGCACAATCTAAACCAATGATGAGTACGCGTTGGGGCATAATCAGGTTTTTTTGCGCATGGCGCGATACCACTCCACACTCAGGCGCAAACCCATTTCTGCGGTGAACTTCGGTTCATATCCCAGGATTTCGCGGGCTTTTTGTATGTCGGCCTGAGAGTGTTTGACATCGCCAGGGCGTGAAGGTCCGTACACAATTTCGGTATGGGTTTCGGTGAAGGTGCCAATGTGGTGCAGCATCTGATTGAGCGTCATGCGAGCATTGCAGGCAATGTTAAACACATCCCCCGATGCCCCTTTTGCGGTGGCGGCCAATAAATTGGCCTGAACCACATTTTCGATGAACGTAAAATCGCGCGATTGTTCCCCATCGCCATCAACCGTGATGCGGGCACCATCGAGAAAGGCCGTAATGAAACGCGGCACAACGGCGGCATATTGCGATTTGGGGTCCTGGCCGGGGCCAAAGACATTGAAATAACGCAAACAAACGGTTTCAAGGCCGTAGGTGCGGGCAAAAACCTGACAGTATTTTTCACCCGCCAGTTTAGACACCGCATAGGGAGAAATGGGTTGTGGGGTCATGTCTTCGCGTTTGGGCAGCGCTGGATTTTCACCGTAAATGGATGAGGATGACGCATACGTGACCCGGCGCACCCCCGTGTCTCTGGCCGCGTTGAGGATGTTGAGCGTGCCTTCCACATTGACCTGATTGGACGTGATGGGGTCGTTGATGGAGCGCGGCACAGAAGGCAGTGCACCCTGATGAAAAATGACTTCGATATCCCGAGCGGCCTGATGGACAATGTGATAACTTCGGATATCGCCTTCAATGACTTCTATATGATTCAAATAAGGGCCGAGGTTGTCGCGTTTGCCCGTGGAAAAATTGTCAAGCACACGCACTGTGTGACCGTGATTGAGCAGGGTGCGCACCAGATTTGAGCCGATGAAACCCGCACCCCCTGTGACGAGACAGTTCATAGTGTTGCTCCGAAAAATGCGTTGAAGCGCGTTAAATAACATTCTAACGAACAGTTATATATCGCCTGTTTGAGATAATGAGTCAATGATAAAGTGTCGGAAAGGATGCATTTTCAGGCCACATGAATTGTAGGTGAAGACCGGGTTTCATCTGGCAGAGGTGAAGATTTTGCGGGTGGTGTTTCGATGTGGGATGGACGCAATGCAGAAGGCAGGGACCAGGATCGGGTCCATTGCCGCGTGCGGTTGTTCTGATATTCCAGCACAATCAAACATAACAGGCCCA
>CAXNEV010000369.1:0-4340 GCA_964200925.1 Candidatus Latescibacterota bacterium
TCACGCTGTTTCGCGATCCAGATGATGCGTTGGAATATTTGAAAGAAACTCAGCCCGATCTCTTAATTTTAGATTTGTTGATGCCCAACACCGATGGGTTCGAAATTTGCCGCATCTTGCGCCAATCCCAAAAAACAGCTCGACTGCCCATCCTGATTCTGTCTTCGGCTCCGTCCCGGGCCAATGTGGCCAAGGCCATTCAATGGAATGTCACTGGCTTTATGGCCAAACCTTTTGAAGCCAAAGTGCTGGCAGATCGGGTTTTGCAGGCCCTCAAAACCAACCCATCCAAACCCAATGGCTGACCTCTTCCTACCACATTTTCATCATTGATGACAATACCGAGATGGCGATATTCCCAACAATCTGCCACCCTGGTGCATTCACGGGATTGAAAATACGGGGGACGAAACGCTGGTGGTTCTAATCTGCACATCTCCGCCCAACCCTTGAAAAAACAAAAGCGTTTTATCTCACATCAACTATGCCGCAAAAACCGCCCTGGATTTCCCACCCAAACTTCGCCAGAGGGTACCTCGTGCCGGATCAAAGTGGCCGCACCAATAAGACTGCCTGCACCAACAGAAGATGTAATTGTGGCATGTGTTCCAATGAAGCAATTTCGCCCAACATGCACACTGCCAGAAAATGCAACTCCAACGGTAATACACGAAAAATCCTCGATGATATCATCATGTGAAAGTCCCACGTTTTGCAAGATAATCACATGATTTCCGATGGCAACATGAGCACCAACGGTTGTGCCTGCCAAAACAACCGATCCATGCCCAACGGTGCTCTTGGGAGAAATGTATGCCCGAGGGTGAATAATGGTTGCAAATCGCTCAGAAGGCAGTCCAAAATTTGCCACGATTTCGGGCCATAAACGATAATTTTTGACCCCAAAAGCAAATCCCGCGATCAGGACATCGTCGGGTAATTCGCGCACCGCATCAAAATTGCCATAAAATTTCAGTTTCTCATTTGGCGATTGTTGGCCATCGCGTCGCACATAACCCAAAACGTCATAGGTTGGGTTGATTGCATTGATCTCTTCAATGGCATCTAAAATATCGGCGTTGTTTCCACCGGCTCCAATGAGAATCAGTTTTTGCATGTTTACTCCCTTTGCGAACCCGTTATCCCTCTTCCTTAAACCCTCACCAGTTGAATCAATAATTGTGTACGTTGTGCCCGTCCAGTGGAAACCTGATGCAGTCAACCACAAAAACCAGCGCAGTGCTCACGGCCTGAGCAAATAAAAGCCCAATAAAAAATGGCTTTCCCTGATCGTATAACTTGATCCCCAGGCGGTAATAAAAAACAACGACACCATCAACCCAATGGTTGCGGTGCGATAAGACAACAACTCTCGACTGTCATCAACCGGGCTTGTGCGCGACGTGGCTTTTTGCCAAACTTCCCACAAATGCCGACGCGCCATCCACTCGTTCCACCATGTGCTGGTGGCAATCATCAACACGGCCACCGACATGGACCAAAACGTCACGGCACGCACAACCTGCCCTTCAAGAACAGAATCACAAACAGCCCGATCTGCCACGACATTTCCCTCTTTATCCGCCGGAATACCCTACTGCCGTTTGAAAAACTCTTCCCACCTTTGTGTCGGTTCAAAACCCAACATGCGCCGGGCTTTGTCCACCGTATATTTCCCATGCCCTTCAAAACTCAGCATATTGAATTCCTGATAACAATCGGGCACCGATTCAATTTCAAGAGCCAGTCGGCAGGCATGCTGCAAATCTTCCCAAATAATGGTAAAGGGTGGAAAGTCTTTGCCATAGTTCTGCTCGGTGGGCCTATGGCCCAATCCGTTAAACACAAAACACACCGTCTGAATGCTGTAAGTGCGGGCATAGGTGCGGCAAATTTCATAACTCAACATCTTGGTCAACCCATAATAACTCACGCCAGGCGCGCGCGGCACATCGGCCATATCAAAGTCATGGTCATAAAAACTGCGAACCAACTGCGGCCCCGAATGAATCACTTTCTGAATGCCCAGTTCAGATGCGGCTTTCATCACATGCAACGCCCCGCGAATATTCACATGAAAACTCTGCACCTCATGCTGGCGCATCACGGTAAAATTCATGATCGCATCCATGCCTCGTGCCGCTTCCAAAACCTGTGCATAATCCGTCACATCCACCGTCAAAATTTCGCGGCCTTCCGGATGGGGTTTCACATCGGCCAAACGCAACTGATAATAAGGCTCAAGCCCCGGCGTTAAATGCGGCCCAATCAACCCCGATGCGCCCAGAAACAAAACTTTTTTCATACCGCACTTCCCCGTTCAAAATTGTGCTCAGGTTTAAAACCGCTTAAAGCATTCCAACCGCCCGAAGCCACCAGATATTTGCCATTGGGTATATTTGCACAAATATGGTGCAAGGCCCATCGCCGCCTGAAATTGGGCTCCAAGCTGGCCTCGCGATCAATGGAAAAACGCACCGCACGGGCCGCATCACGCACATCCAACCACATCAAATCGGGCATTTGATGAACGACATCCTCTTCTGTTACCAATTTGCCAAATCGCAGCGCCGTTACCGCCACCAGGTGTTCCCGCGCAAATTCCCGCGCGGTGAGTTCTCCCAGATACCGCGAAAGAGAAAACATCTCGGGCACAGGTCTGGGCCTCCACAATTCACTGATATACACATCATCGGGATAGGATGCCATAATTTCCAGCGTGCTGCCATAAACAAAACGCTTCACACCGGCATCCACCCCCGCTTTAAAAAGCACATGCGTTCCCCGCGTGGCAAAATCGAGCACCATCTGCTCTTTGGCCAGCGCATCTTCTGGCAAATCGTCTGGCGGCTCTCCGGTGTGTACAATCACATCGATTCCGCGAACAGCAGACCATGCCAAATTTGGGTCGCGCATATCCCCATTGATCCATTCGACATTGTCCCCTGCAAATGTACCCGATCCCCACAAGCGCAACCGGTGTTTGGGCATCAGCTCTGTGATAATGGCCTGTCCCAAAAAACTCTGCGCACCCGTAATGAGTATGTTCATAAATATTGCCCTGTAAATCCTGATAATCTGTTCAGGAATGCGTTTTTCAGTTTCGCAAATATGCGCCAAATCGCCAATGACTCGCTTCGCTTGTGATCAGCGGGGCACCTGCGGTGTTGTCCCTGCGAGAACTTGCCTGTTGTTACTCGCTTCGCTCGTGATCAGCGGGGCACCTGCAACACCACCTTGCCAATATTCTGGTTGTTTTTCAACATCTCGTGTGCCTTCTCTACTTCCACAATCGGCAAAACAGTATCGATCACCGGTTGAATGGTGCCATTGACCAGCAACGGCCAGAACCGCTCTTCAAAGGCGTGTTTGATCGCCACCTTTTCATCAAGCGACCGGCTGCGCAACACAGAGCCGATCAAACGCAATCGATTGCGCAACATCAATCCCAAATTGATCTGTGCCTCCGTTCCCGTAAACACCGCAATGATCACCAGCCGACCACCTCGTTTCAACAATTTCAGATTGCGATCCAGATAATCGGCCGCCGCAATGTCCAAAATCACATCCACCCCTTCGGGAGAAGCTTCCCGCACAGCCTCGAAAAAATCTCCCACTTTGTAATTGATTCCTACATGGGCACCCAGTTGCAAACACCGCGCCACTTTATCATCCCGTCCTGCCGTCACAAGAACCCGGCAGCCCGCATGGTGTGCCAATTGAATGGCGGCTGTGCCCACGCCGCTGGCCCCGCCGTGAATCAACACGGTTTCACCTGGTTTTAAATCGCCTTCCATAAACAAATTGACAAATGCCGTGTAAAATACCTCGGGTATGGCCGCTGCCTGTTCAAATGTCCATCCATCTGGCAAACGCATCAACAAATCCTGTGGCACAGCCACTTTCTCGGCATATCCCCCCCCAGAAAGCAGCGCACAAACGCGGTCGCCAACGTGCCAATTGCTCACACCTTCTCCCAATGCAGACACAACCCCGGCCATTTCCAAACCCATATACGGGGAAGCACCCGACGGCGGCGGATAAAGCCCCCGTCGCTGCAACAAATCGGCCCGATTGACAGCCGTTGCCCGAATCTCCACAACAACCTCAAAAGCCCCGCAAACCGGATCGGACACCTCCTGATTGTGCATCGGAAATCCATCGGTTTCCATATCCACGCAAATTGCTTTCATCACAACACTCCCCAAAAACTTTGCCTTTTTATCACATAGAAAAACCCAAACACTTCAAGTCACATACGGCTCAATCATAACCTGCCATCCAAATTCTACAAACAAAGCTGAAATATTGGGTGGAATGGGCGCATGAACAACCATTTT
>CAXNEV010000370.1:0-4338 GCA_964200925.1 Candidatus Latescibacterota bacterium
AGGCAAATTTCCAGAAGCCCAATTTGGGCGATCAATTGTTTTTTTATAGCCTTAAAATGCACTTGACAATTTTGAGAAAAAATATTCATTACTATTTCTATCTTAATAAAATTTCAACAGTTAGGTAATAAGGTGGTCTTGTGACACAACCCGATTTGGAAACGGTTAAAGGTTTGGCCAATGGATATGGATTGGTACCCATATCGCGCACGATATTGGCCGATACAGAAACACCTGTTTCTGCCTATTTGAAGATTCGCGCCCGTTCGCCTTATGCGTTTTTGTTTGAAAGTGTGGTGGGGGGGGAAAAAATTGGGCGGTATTCATTTTTGGGGGTTGATCCGTTTCTCATTTTCCGGTCGCGGGGTCGGCAGGTTGATATCCGAGATATAAAAGAAAACCAAACGCGCACATTTGACGGTGATCCCATCTGTGAATTGCGCCGGTTGCTCGCCAGATATCATGCCGCGCATGTTCAGGGCTTGCCTCGATTTACAGGCGGGGCCGTGGGATATGTGAGTTATGATGCCGTGCGGTTGATTGAGAACATTCCCGAAACGGTGACAGACGATCTGGGATTAGACGATATGTTGCTGTTGTTTTTTGATACGCTATTGGCTTTTGACAATGTGACACACAAGATTCATTTGATTGCCAATGTGCACATACATGGTGATATAGATACCCAGTATCAACATGCCGTTGCGCGCATTGATGCCTTGGACCTGGCGTTAAAACAGACGGTGGACGTGTCGTTGAAATCCGGGACAAGTTCGTGCGAAATTTCGTCCAATACCAGCAAAAAAGATTATATGGCTGTGGTGTCGCGCTGCCAGAAATACATCGTGGCTGGAGACATTTTTCAGGTGGTGCCGTCTCAGCGGTTTGCCATGGATGTGACGGTTGATTCTGTGGATATTTATCGGGCACTGCGCACGGTAAACCCCTCGCCGTATATGTTTCATTTAAACTTGAATGACCATCAGCTTGTGGGGGCTTCACCCGAACTGCTGGTGCGGGTTGAAAACGGCGTGGTGCAGGTGCGGCCCATTGCGGGCACACGCTGGCGCGGGAAGAGTGAAGATGAAGACCAGCGGTTGGCCGACGATTTGTTGGCCGATGAAAAAGAACGCGCCGAACACATTATGCTGGTGGATCTGGGGCGCAACGATGTGGGACGCGTGTCAAAGTTTAACACCGTGCGCGTGACCGAGCAAATGGTCATTGAGAAATATTCTCATGTGATGCACATTGTGTCAAATGTGCGGGGAACCTTGCGCGATGAGGTGGATATGTTAGATGCGCTGTTTGCGTGTTATCCGGCAGGCACGGTATCGGGCGCGCCAAAAATTAGAGCAATGGAAGTGATAGATGAAATGGAGTCCACACGACGGGGGCCCTATGCCGGGGCCGTGGGGTATATCGATTTTTCGGGCAATATGGATACGTGCATTGCCATTCGCACACTGGTGATTAAAAATGGCAAAGCCTATGTACAGGCCGGTGGAGGTGTGGTTTTTGACTCCCAACCCGAAGCCGAATATCAGGAAACGGTGAACAAAGCATCGGCCCTGTTTCGGGCGGTTGAAATTGCGGAACGGGGGATGTTGATATGATTCTCGTGATCGACAATTACGATTCGTTTACCTACAACCTGGTGCAATATCTGGGCGAGTTGGGTGCAATATTGGTGGTGCATCGCAACGATCAGATTTCTCTGGATGACATTCAGAATCTTCTGCCCGAAAAAATCGTGATTTCACCGGGGCCGTGTACGCCCAATGAAGCGGGGGTTTCGGTGCCGTTGATTGAGCGATTTTCAGGGCACATTCCCATTCTGGGCGTTTGTCTGGGGCATCAATCCATTGGTCAGGCATTTGGCGGCAAGGTCATTGGTGCACCGACGATTATGCACGGCAAAGTGTCGGAGATTTTACACGACGGCAAATCGATTTTCAAAGGATTGCCCGATCCGTTTGTTGCCACGCGTTATCACTCGCTGGTGGTGGAACGCGAAAGTTTGCCCGATTGTCTGGAGATTTCTGCCGAAACGGTTGATGGTGTGATTATGGGCCTTCGCCACAAAAACATGGCTGTTGAAGGTGTGCAGTTTCATCCCGAGTCGATTTTGACGACGGAAGGGAAAAGGCTGTTGAAGAATTTTCTGGATGCATAAATCATTTGTGTGCAGTTCGTGGAGGGTCGTATGACCATACAGGAAGCCATCGCAAAACTGATTGGCGGGCAACATTTGAACCGGGCCGACATGACCAGCGTGATGAATCAGGTGATGTCGGGACAGGCAACCGATGCGCAAATTGGGGCATTTTTGATTGCTTTGCGCATCAAAGGAGAAACGGTGGATGAAATTGCCGGAGCAGCCATTGTGATGCGGGAAAAGGCCACGCCGATTGTGACCAAACACAAAATGGTGGTGGATACCTGTGGCACAGGCGGCGATCATTCGGGCACGTTCAATATTTCCACCACAGCGGCCTTTGTTGTTGCAGGTGCCGGATTGTGCGTGGCCAAACACGGTAATCGGGCGGCCACCAGCAAAAGCGGCAGTGCCGATGTGTTGAAAGCGCTGGGCGTAAAAATAGACGTGTCGCCTGAAACGGTCAGCCGATGCCTGAATGAGGTGGGCATCGGTTTTCTGTTTGCCCCCGCTTTACATGGAGCCATGAAATATGCCATTGGGCCGCGGCGCGAAATTGGCGCACGCACCATTTTTAATGCACTGGGGCCATTGACCAATCCGGCGGGAGCCAAGCGGCAGGTGATTGGGGTGTATCATCTGGGGTTAACCCAAACAGTGGCCGATGTGTTACACACATTGGGTTCGGAATGGGCCTTTGTAGTACATGGTTTGGATGGGCTGGATGAGATAACACTGACCGGATCAACCCGTGTGAGTGAGTTGAAAAATGGCCGTGTTTCAACTTATGACATACGGCCTGAAGATTTTGGATTGCCTCTGGCCAAAATTTCTGATCTGGCCGGGGGTGAGGCCGAAGAAAATGCCCAGATCACGCTGGGTGTTTTAAAAGGCAACACCGGACCCAAACGCGATATCGTGTTGCTCAATGCGGCAGCAGCACTGGTGGCAGGTGAAAAGGCCAAAGATATACGCGACGGGATCAACGTTGCGGCTGAGGTGATTGACTCGGGCAAGGCGATGGCGAAGTTGGAGGTGTTGAAAGAAACAAGTAATAGGGCATAACGTGCGGAATGAAAAGGGACGACCCGACGGATTGGTCGAACAATAGGTGAGAAGATGGCGACGATTTTGGATGAAATTGTGGCATATAAACGCACATTTGTGGCTGAGCAGATGCGGCATGTGCCGCTTGATGTGATGGTTCAAAAAGCAGTGGATGCACCTGTTGCCCCTCCTTTTTTTGAAGGGTTGATAAACGGGGATGACATTGCCGTGATTGCCGAAGTAAAAAAAGCATCCCCCTCAAAGGGTGTTATCCGCACCAATTTTGATCCAGTGGCCATTGCCAATATTTATGCAACACATGGGGCATCTGCTTTATCGGTGTTGACCGATGAGAAGTATTTTCAGGGTTCGGTGGATTATCTATCGCAAATTCGAGAGGTGGTGAATTTGCCAATTTTGCGCAAAGATTTTACAATTGATCCCTATCAGATTTATGAAGCGCGTGCCATAGGGGCTTCTGCTGTGTTGTTGATTGTGTCTGTTTTGTCACCCGCAGAGATTGAAGACGATCTGGCATTGTGCCGCGAATTGGATCTGGATGCTCTTGTTGAAATACACAGCGAAGAAGAGTTGACCATTGCCGTTGATGCGGGTGCGGAGATTGTGGGCATTAACAATCGAAATTTAAAAACGTTTGAAACCACGCTGGAAACGACATTCCGTTTGATTGACCGCTTATCTGATGAAATTGTCAAAGTGAGTGAAAGCGGTATTTATACACGTGAAGATGTGGTTCGATTGCGCAATGTGGGTGCCGATGCGGTGCTGGTGGGAGAAAGTTTGATGCGCGAATCGAATATCGGTCAAAAACTGCAAGAACTGACGGGAAGGGTTTCAGGATGACAACCAAAGTGGTGTTAAACGACAATGAAATTCCAAGGCAGTGGTACAATATTCAGGCCGATTTGAAAACCCCAATGTTGCCCCCTCTGCATCCGGGCACTAAAGAGCCGGTTGGGCCGGATGATCTGGCCGCCATTTTGCCCATGAATTTAATTGAGCAGGAAGTGAGTCAGCAGCGCTGGATCGATATTCCCGACGAGGTGTTGGAGAAGCTGTTGTTGTGGCGGCCCTCACCGCTTTACCGAGCGCGGGCATTTGAGCAAGCGCTG
>CAXNEV010000371.1:0-4308 GCA_964200925.1 Candidatus Latescibacterota bacterium
GATGTCATTGCGCATTTGCTGGAGGGGATCGCGTGTTTCTTCCTGGGGCCTGGTATTATCGTCCAGAGTGTCGTCGGATGAGGTGTCCTGTTCTGTTTCATCATCTGTTTCAAACACATTTTGGAAAATGGCCTGCACTTCGTCTTCGATGGTGGGCATTTCGCGCAACAGCATTTCGGTGAAGAGCCTGATGCAGCGTTCGCAAATACGCGGCGAGTAGGTGGCCCGATTCATGACATGCCGATATCCTTCAGAAGGACGGCGGTCGCAGTTGTTGCAGCGCTGGGGCGAGGTGGAAAGGGTCCACCCGGTGTCGCCTTCTCCATCCAGCACGGCCAGGCAGGTGCGAATGCAATCTGAGCAAATATTGAAGTGTGTGCCAAAAATGATTTTTTCGACCTGCTTGGCGGGGGCACGGCAAAAGGAACACCGCTGCTGTGTCATGTCTGTCTCCTGAAAAACCAGTGGGCACCAAGAGTATATGTTTTTGATCTGTGTAAATCAAGTGAAACGGTGTGTTATGCCCTTTTTTGCGATTGTGGCCAGGGGGGGCTGAATTTTTAAAAATTGGGTGGAATTATCGGGTTAAATAAGGTATTATGTTCATACAAATTTGTCATGAAGATTTTACAGGATGGCAAATCGTTGGTTCACAGGAGGGTTTATGGTTAGTGATCTGGATGTTTATTTGTTTGATTTGCGGGGATATTTGCATTTAGAAGGGGCATTAACATCGGATGAAGTGAAAACTTTAAATGCCTGTTTGGACGAGATTCCGCCATTAAATCCCGGCGAATGGTACGGATATGTACAGGGCCATGCCTATGGCGATATTACATCGGGGGTCAACTATCAGCAGATTTATGAAGCGGGTGAACCGTTTGAAAAATTAATCGATCACCCGTCGTGGATTGACAAGGTGAAGTTTTTTGTGGGCGGGCAGGGAACCTTTGATTATCACCATGGGCCATTGTTTATCGATGAAAATTTTGCCAGTTTTCGAGGGCCGGGCGAGGCCATTGGTTTGCATTCGGGCGGGTTTCCTCCCATTCACCGCAATCAGTTCCGGTATCACGGCGGGCGGTTTATGTGCGGGCAGGTCAATATTTTAATGGCTCTGACAGACATTGGCCCCGGTGATGGCGGCACGATGTTGATTCCGGGCAGTCACAAGTCGAACTTTAAACATCCGGAATCTGAAAAGGCACGCATGGGCAAAGACCGGTCGGTAGATGGGGTCACGGGGGCTGTTGAGGTGTATATGAAGGCGGGTGATGCGCTGCTGTTTGTCGATGGGATTTCACACGGATCGGCCATGCGCAAAAAGGAAGGCATTCGGCGCATTGCGGTGCATCGATATGGCCCGTCGTGGGGCAATTTTCGGCACGGCTATCGGCCCTCGCCCGAATTGTTGGCCCGGTTAACACCCGAACGGCGCAAGATTGTGCAGCCGCTGGATTTGTTGTCGCGAGAACCGCAGGTGAAGAAGTAAAATACGTTAAAACGTTGGAACGTTAACATCTTATAAACTATTCACCTGTGACTCTGGTGCTGAGGGGGAACGTGCAAACGCGCTTTTCTGTTGGAACGTTGTGCAAGAAATAATGTGAAAGACGTAAACGTGTGACAAAAGGAGGCAACATGCGGGCTTCGGTGCTGGTTGAACAGGGGCATCCACTGGAAGTGGAAGACGTTGAACTGGACGATCCAAAAGACGATGAAGTGCTGGTTAAAATGGCCGCCAGCGGGGTATGCCACAGTTGTTTGCACGCGGCCGATGGCAGTTGGAAGGGCATTCCCTTGCCCATTGTGTTAGGCGATGAAGGGGCTGGTGTGGTTGAAGAAGTGGGGCCTGGGGTGCGCGATTTAAAACCGGGTGATCACGTTATTTTATCGTGGGCTCCGGCATGCGGGCGGTGCCATTATTGCGCCACTGGGCGTTCGCAATTGTGCGAACGGGCCGCACCCACACGTGGCACTTTGCTCGATGGCAGCACGCGCATGCGCTTAAAGGGCAAACCGGTGTATCACTATGGGCATGTGGCCTCTTATGCGTCTCATTCGGTGGTGCCGTCTTCCTGTGCCATTTCCGTGCGGAAAGACATGCCTTTGGAACAAGCGGCCCTGATCGGGTGTTCGGTGATGACGGGTGTGGGCGCGGTGCTCAATACCGCACGGGTTCCGGCCGGGGCCAGCATGGCTGTGTTTGGGGCCGGGGGTATTGGTTTAAATGTGATTCAGGGCGGGAGCCTGGTGGCGGCCCATCCGATTATTGCGGTGGATGTGGTGCAAAAAAAACTGGATTATGCCATGTCGATGGGGGCGTCGCACGGCATTGATGCTTCGCGCGATAATCCGGTGACCGCCATTCGCGATTTGACGAGACGCGGGGCCGATTATGCGTTTGTGGCCGTAGGACATGTGGGTGCGGTTCAGCAGGCTATGGAATGTTTGGCACCGGCTGGCACCTGCGTGATTATTGGCCTTCCTGCAAGCGGGTCCATGGCAGGGCTGGATTTGGAAAGTATGGTGCGCGGCGAGCGCGTGGTGCGCGGGTGCAAATACGGCAGTGCCAAAGTGCGCGACGATTTTCCGCGTTTGGTGGAATTGTATCTGGCGGGCAAGTTGCGCATTGATGAGCTGATCACACAAAAATATGCACTTGAGCAGGCCAATGAAGCCTTTGCCGATCTGGCCGCCGGGGTGAATGCGCGCGGGATGATTGTGTTTTAAGAATGTGACTGGAGATGAATGTGGCGTGTGTTTTGTTGACCGGTTTTGAACCCTGGGCCGATTGGTCTCACAATCCTTCTGGCGATGTGGCCAGGGCCCTTCACGGCACTGTAATTGGGGGCTTTGAGGTGGTATCGGCGGTGGTGCCGGTGGTTCATGGGAAAGACATTGCGGCAGTGGTGCCGCTGCTTGTTGAACACCAGCCTGCGGCGGTGGTTTCACTGGGGTTGCACAGCGGTGCTTCTGTGGTGCATGTGGAGCGTGTGGCCCTCAATTTAAAAGTGATTGAAAATGAAGATGCCCCGGTTGTGGAGGGTGGACCGGATGCGTATTTTGCCACCCTGCCCACGCGGGTTATGGTGGCGGCCATGACACAGGTGGGCATTCCGGCTCGGTTGACCTATTCGGCGGGCACGTTTTTGTGCAATCATCTGATGTATTCGGTGCTGCACCATGTGTCCAGTCACAAATTGGATATCCAGGCGGGGTTTATTCATGTGCCGCCAACACCCGATCTGGTGGTCAAACGGGGAGGGGCCAGTATGGCGCTGACAGATATTCAGCGCGGGGTGATGGCCGGATTGCACGCGGTTGTAGAATCTTTGAACAAAGTGGTGATTAAAATCGTCTAAAAAATAAGTGAACATGGCAGGCAGGCTCCTTTTCAAGAGGTTGCCGTATGAAATCGCTGTGGTTGATGGTTGGGCTGGTGGTATTGGGCATGATTTTGTTGCCCGATGGTTCTGACCGGAGTGTTGCTGAAAAACCTCAGCCATCTTTTTGCCTGCCATCCTGGCATGACATTCAAAACCCTGCTATTCTGGTTCCTCAAGACTTCAAAAGTGTTTCGGTTTTTCTGCCTACTTCTTCGTTTGTAGAAGGGTTTCAAATATGTTCTGAAGCAACCTCTGTGGGATTGTCTTGTTTAAAACCGGTTGATAACCGTCAATCCAAAACCACAGATCATTTGGTTGAACATCGCATTGTCGCATTGTACCTTTTTAATCCCTCCTTTCGCGTATAATCCCTTTTTATATAACGGTATTGGCCCATGCGTGGACGACATGTATGGGCCAATACCGTTTCCTTTTTTGTACACCTTTCTGACTTTTCTCCCATTTTTCATGCGGCAGTTATAGATAAGGTTTTTGCAATGGCTCAACCACCGAAAAAAAAGACGTCGGACAAATCTGATATCAAAAGCATTAACCTTGAAGAAGTGGATCGATTTTTAGAAGGCGGCCTGGATGCCGTATCTCCGGCCATGCGCCGACAGGCTGCTGAGGAGATGCGTGGCAAAGGTTCATCTCTTATTGGGGCTGAAAAACAGGCCAAAGAAAAACCTGTACCGGAAAAAACAAAAGAGGTTTCTCCTGTCAAGAAAAAGGAACGCCCCAAAGTGAGCCTTGATCTTGAAGATGAGGGATATAAAGCGGTGGTATGGGTGATTCATCCAGAAAACATTGAGCAGGATATTTTAGATGCTTTGGAACGGAATAAAGTGACCGAAGGCATTTTGCACGAGGCCATTCACAAGGCGCTGGAAAGGGTGCAAAAAACGGGTGAATCTTTGCG
>CAXNEV010000372.1:0-4300 GCA_964200925.1 Candidatus Latescibacterota bacterium
GAGGTACATATTGTGTGAAGATGCCGCTTTTCCAAGGCGATCACACATGTTTGTGATGGCTTGAGGCAGGACCTGTTCGAGCAGGTCGTCATGTGCGGCTTCCCATTGTGTGGTGCACAGGGTGTCTTCTGGCAATACGGCGATGTCACAGCCTGATTTTCCTGCGCGATGCACCATGGCCTCAAGTGTGCCGATTCCCCGATCGATTTTTGCCAAAATCTCCGATGGAGCAGTGAGGCGATAATCAATAGTGATGGCGCGCCTTATGGCACTGCCTGCATTGATGCTTCCCACGCGGATCATGGCATGCCTCAAGTGAGAGGGTTTTATGGTTGAAAAAGGACTTTAAACCCCAATATAATGCACCAAAGGATCATTTGCCAGTCTATTGTGGGTACAAAAAGAAGCCGCGATTTGGGGATCGCGGCTTCTTTTTATGACAGGAGGGATTGTTGCGGAAGGTTAATTTTCTGTGAGATACGTGCGAATTTTGCGCATGCGCGAAGGGTGTTTCAGAGCGTTTAATGCTTTGTCGCGAATTTGCCGCACGCGTTCTTTGGTGAGATTGAGGATATTGCCAATTTGTTCCAAAGTCATCGATTCACCGCTGTTGATGCCAAAATATAGACGCAATACCCGTGCTTCTCTGGGTGATAATGAATCGAGGGCCATGCGCACTTCTTCGGCCATCGCTTGTTCCATCACTTTGGCTTCAGGCGTTTGTTGATCCCGGTCTTCTAAAATTTCAATCAACGAGGTATCTGGCCCGTCGTCTATGGGCATGTCGAGTGAAATGTGCCACCGCGACGCATCTAAAAGGTCTTGTACCTGACGCGGTTGCATTTCGGCCTGTTCTGCAATTTCAACAACCGTGGGTTCGCGGCCCAGATCCTGTTTGAGATTGGCAGAAATGCGTTCGAGTTTGCTCAGGTGTTTGATTTTGTTGACAGGCAATCGAACCATGCGGGCTTTTTCGGCCAATGCTGATAAAATGCCCTGGCGAATCCACCAAACAGCATAGGTGGTGAATTTTACGCCAACGGTTTCATCATATCGCGTGGCCGCGCGCACCAAACCCATATTGCCTTCGGCAATCAAATCTTCCAGGAGCAACCCTCGGCCCTGGTATTCTTTGGCAATGGTGATGACAAATCGCAAATTCGATTCGATCATGCGCTCGAGGCTTTTGCGATCTCCGGCGCGAATTTTCTGTGCCAGTTCAATTTCTTCTTTTGGTGTTAACAGGTCGTTGTCTGCAATATCTTTTAAATAGAGTTCTAGGGCGGTGCGCCTGCGTCCAGATGCTTTTGTTTCGGCGGTTGTGCTCGTTAGCATAGCCGGCATTACAGTTCCCCCACTTACAGGACATTCGACTCTCCCTGTCGCATGTCCTATATGCTCTGCTGTAAAACTTCTGCCATTCACCGCAGATGAGAGAAAGGCGGATCACTGGCGTTTTTGAATGTGGTTTGTTGGGGAATTTTTTGAATCACGACGATCTTGGGGAAGATCGCTTTTTACATCCATACTGCAGGGGAATTAGGGAGCACAAATTTGGGGAGTTCTATGTTTGGCGCAAAATTTCCGGGCAAATGCTTTAGGGAGAGCATTTGCATCAGATGGTGCCAAATCATGTCAAGATCAGGGGAAGTGCGAAAGAAGATATATCATTTGATGGGGAAAATCAAATGATATTAAAATTTTTTATTCACCATGCTCCTTTGTGTTGGGTTTTTGTTCCAAATCGAATTTTTCAATTTTGCGCAACAATCTTGGGCGCGAAATTTTCAACATACGCGCGGCTTGATTTTTGTTCCAGCCGGTTAGTTTGAGCGTGTGGTTGATGACCTGTTTTTCCACTTCTTCAAAAGTAACGCCATCTTCGGGGATTTCGATGACGAGTTGCCGACTATTCCAGGGCTGTTTGGCCAGTGAATTTGTTGAACGCACGCTCACAGGGATCATTTCTGGGGTTAAGATCTCGGCATCGTGCATGATCATGGACCGTTTAATGGCATTGCGCAACTCGCGCACATTGCCCGGCCAGTGATATTCGCGCAGCAGTGTTTTGGAGTTTTCTGATAAAATGCGTTTGTTCAAAGAATATTGTCGGGCAAATTCGGCAATGAAATGTTCAGCCAACAAGATGACATCATCGCCGCGTTCGCGCAAAGAGGGCAGTTCCAATTGAATTTCATTGAGGCGATAATAGAGGTCTTCGCGAAATTTGTTGTCTTTCATGGCGGCAGACAGATCGACGTTGGTGCTGGCGATAATGCGCACACGCACCTGTATCTCTTTTTCTCCACCTAAACGACGAAATGTTTTTTCTTCAATGGCTTTGAGCAATTTGGCCTGCAAGCCCAGACTCATATAGCCAATTTCGTCGAGCAGCAACGTGCCGCCATTGGCCAGTTCAAACAACCCGCGCTTGGTGCGTTCGGCACCAGTATAAGCCCCTTTTTCATAGCCAAAAAGTTCGGATTCAAGCAGGTGTTCTGGAATGGCGGCACAGTTGACTTCAACAAACAGTTCACTGCCGGTGGTGCTGTTGTCATGAATGGCGCGGGCCACAATTTCTTTGCCCGTTCCCGTTTCACCGCAAATCAAAACCGACACTTCCCGGTTTTGCACCACCCGTTCCATCAGGTTTATGACCTGTCGGATTACCGGGCTATTGCCTATAATTGCACCAAAGTCGGCCATAATAGATGAAAGTTCGCTGGTGATTTGGATGCCAGAAAGACGTGCTCAATGGCGCTTCGTGCAAACAAAAACAAATGCAACACCGGTTTTTTTGCGGATGGGCAGGTTTTGCCGACGATTTGTTTGTGCACGGACCTGTTCGATTTTATTAAGAATGCATCATAGTTTGCATTAGTCAATACGGGCCAAAAAGTAAACAACAAGATACGGCAGGAAATATTATTTGTCAATAAAGGATTGATAAAAAATGTACATGCACAAGGTGCTTGACAGAGTTTGGCGCAAAATCTAAATTTTGTTCGCGGTATTATCCTCATGTATTTACATGAGTTATGACATGTTGGTGCTGTTTGGATGTTTGCGAAAGATGATTTATGGATTTTGATCGAGAACTCAGAAATTTTGTGCGTTCGGGCTTGCCTTTGCGTCAAACCCGCGAAGACGCACACTGGACAATTCACCTGAATATTGGCTCATTGCAGTTGTGTGCGGATGCTTGCGATCTCAGTTTGGGGGGGTTGGGTGCTTCTTTGCCCTCAACATCTCTTGCAGGCCATAGCCATACCCTGAACGTAGGGCAACAGGTGGTGCTGACCATTAAATGGCCAGAAAAAGAAACACCTGTGAGTGACATTTCGGCAAAAGTGGTGTGGATAAAAAGTGACAGTTCAGAAATCAAAGTGGGGTTTGTTTTTGAAGCTTTGTCTGAGGTTCAGGCGGGGTTTATTGAACGCTATATGTTTTCGAAAATCATCCAGCGCAACCTGGATGAAACATAAAAGCAAGTGCGCAAAAGGCACTCGCTTTTACATGAAAGGGGCATTTTCTTCTTTATTGTGAAGGCGTATTATTTGCAGGAGGAGGGGTGCTGGGAACGCGCTGGCTTAAATCGCGGTCGATGAGAAATAAACCATTGCCATCTGTGCCTACCAGTTTGAGCGTATCAATTACTTTGTTGACCCCGGCTTCTTCTTCGACCTGTTCTGAAACAAACCACTGCAAAAAATTATTGGTGGCATGGTCGCGCTCTTTAAGCGAAAGGTCCACCAGGTTGTATATGCTTTCAGATACCTGTTTTTCATTTTCACGGGCGTCATGAAATACGGCCAATGGGCCGCCCCATTTTGTTGGGGGAGCCGGAATGGCAGACAGTTGAACAACGCCATCGCGCTCGGAAACAAAATCGTAAATTTTCATGCCGTGAAGCAACTCTTCCTGGGCCTGTATGCGCAACCAGTGTGCAAAACCGTGGAGGTTTTGAGCCAGAAAGAAGGACGACATGGACAGGTATGTATAGGCTGAGGCATATTCCAGATTGATTTGTTGGTTGAGTGCAGATGTAATTTTGTCGCTGATCATGGTCCCTCCCGATTGTGAATTTTAGTGTGAGTGGTGTGTGATTGGTGTGTGATGCGAGGGCAATTAAGTATAATTAAAAATGACAGAATTACAAGGGGTTTGTGTCAATTTGTTGATTTTATTATATTTGACACATTGAAGAAACCTTGTGCGGCACAAATAAGGTGGGGATATAGCGGCATTTTTTTCTGTTGATTATGTGGATAAAATTTTGTACTGGTAATATGTTCGCGCC
>CAXNEV010000373.1:0-4297 GCA_964200925.1 Candidatus Latescibacterota bacterium
GCAAATGGGAACTGTCAATCGTCGATCTGGTTTCCGGGGTACATAGTCCACTGCGAACCTCATCGAGCATGAACACCGCACCGGCCTGGTCTCCCGATGGTGCGACTGTGCTGTTTGCGCTCAACGAAATGACCAATATCGATCTTTATGCCATTCGCGTTTCAGGGTTTGGCATACAACGCATAACCGATCACTCAGAAGTAGATACCGAACCTTGTTGGTCTCCAGATGGTTCGCGCATTGCGTTTACTTCAGATCGAACCGGTATGCCACAGGTTTATTTGATGGATCGCAATGGTTCTGGTTTGCGCCGATTAACCTGGGAACCCGACTCATATGAAGGGTCGCCGGTGTGGTCACCGGATGGTTCGCGCATTGCGTTTGTGCGGCGCGGTTTTGAAGGGTTTGATGTGTATGTTATGGGGGTATCTGGTGGAACACCTGTGCGGTTAACCGATCAGGGGAGCAATGAAAATCCATCATGGTCTCCCGATGGGCTTCAAATAACATTCAGTTCTAATCGGGATAAAGGGTATGATATTTACGTTATGAATTGGGACGGCACCAATGTGCGCCGTCTTACGTTTGGAGGTGATACTATCTTGCCGTCCTGGTCTCCTTTTATGGATCAGGGGGGCGGAGGGAAATAATGGCTCACCTTTTGGGTGGTGGGCAAAAAGGATGTTCAGGGCAATACAGACAGAGGTGTTCTTTTTTTATCATGTATGAAATCATTTTGAGGATGAGTGAATTATGAAAAAAATTTCTTTACCATGGATTTCCCGTTTGGGTATGCGTTATGCTTGTTTGGCCTTGATTGCTTTAGGAGCAGGTTGTGCCACAAGCCAACCGGCGGTGAAACCTGATGCTGCCAAAGCCGCAGAAGAAGCCCGTTTGAAGGCCGAAGCCGAAGCTCGTATGAAAGCCGAAGCCGAAGCTGCCCGTTTGAAGGCCGAAGCCGAAGCCCGTATGAAAGCCGAAGCCGAAGCCGCCCGTATGAAAGCCGAAGCCGAAGCCAGAAAATTTCAGGCAGTCCTTTTTGATTACGACAAAGCAAATATTCGCGCCGATCAGAAAGCGATTTTGGGTCAACATGCCGAGCGGTTGAAAAATAACAATTTCCAGGTGGTGGTTGAAGGCCATTGCGACGAACGCGGCACCATTGAATACAACCTGGCATTGGGTCAAAAACGCGCCGATAGTGTCAAACAATATCTGGTGTCTGCAGGAGTGAATGCCAGTCGTTTGTCAACGGTGAGTTACGGCAAAGAACGCCCCGCAGATACCGGTGGCAATGAAGCGGCATGGGCCAAAAATCGCCGTACTGAACTCGTGGTCTCCCAGTGAGGTTTGTCATGGGCCGCGTTGTTTTTGTCTGCTATTTGTCGGGATTGTGGTTTGTTTTGGGCTGTGCCACACAGGGAACGGTGAAAAAACAACACGCCGATCTCCAGGAGCGAATAGAAGGGGTGGCGCAGCAACTGGCAGCAGTGGACAGCTTGTTGTACATACAACAAAAAGTGCAAGAACAGCGGTGGACTGATTTTTTACTGGATCACGAGGCGCTCACGCGCCAGATGGAACAGCTTCAAGCCCGGTTGGATGAATCGGCGTTGCGGCTTGCCGATATGAATCGGGTAATGGATTCTGGGGGGCGTCGTACCCGGCCCTCCAGTCCAGCCCTTTTGCCAGCGGTTGCAGATACCTCTGTTAAAGTAGATGCAGCGAAACTTTTAGATGCACAAGAATTGTATCGCATGGGCTTTGAAGATGTAGAAGCCAAAAATTATTTGTTGGCGGTACCCAGCTTTTTGCAGTTTTTGGACAGTTTTGCGTCGCATGAACTGGCCGACAATGCCTGTTATTGGCTGGGTGAATGTTATTATGCACAAAAACAATTTCCCGAAGCCATAGGTGCTTTTGAACGCGTTTTGAAAGATTATCCCGAAAGCGACAAAGCTCCAGGGGCGATGTTAAAATTGGGATATGCATTGATAGAAACCAAAAAACGCGCGGATGGCACGGGTATGTTAAAAGAAGTGGTGGCTAAATTTCCCGATGCCCCGGAAGCCCGTTTGGCCAGAGATCGGTTAAAGGCAATGGGCGTTTCGGTTAAGGCTGGTAAAAAAGCAAGTCGTTAGCAGCATGTTTTGCCGTTTTTTATAAAAAGGGGCACTTTAAAAGGGTGTCCTTTTTTTATGTTAAAAAGGATAAAATTGGATTGAAAGAACAGGTTGATGCACTGGCAAAACAGTTATAGAGATGATTTGCTTGACACACGTTGGGTGAAATGATATCTTTATGGCCTAAAAGTGGATTAAATCCCGGTAGGCTTTGGCACTGATGCTCCCGTAGCTCAGAGGATAGAGCAACTGCCTTCTAAGCAGTAGGTCGCAGGTTCGAGTCCTGCCGGGGGCGCATGAACTGGTTATTTGTGTGTGGTGGGTGTAGCTCAGTTGGTTAGAGCATCTGGTTGTGGCCCAGAAGGTCGGGGGTTCGAATCCCCTCACTCACCCCATTTCATTTGGTTTTGGCCTTTGGTCTCTTGGCTTTCTGCAGAGGGTTAAAGGCTTTTTTCTTTTGTGATTGTTATGCATCTTTTTCGACGACAAAAAAAAGGGCCTTCCCGGCTGGTTATTCTGGGATTAGATGGCATGCCATTTAGCCTGTTACAACAATTTATGGCTGATGGTAAAATGCCCAATCTTTGTGCTTTAATCGACAAGGGATCGCTCATGTCGATGACCTCTGTGGTTCCCACCGTTTCGTCAACGGCATGGGCATCCCTCATTACGGGGTGCAATCCGGGTCGCCATCAGATTTTTGGGTTTATCGACCGCGTGCCCGATACCTATGAAATGTTCATTCCCACATCGCGGAACTTAAAGGCCAAGACATGGGTTGAATGGTTTAGCGGGTGGGGCAAACGGGTTTTTTCAATGGGCGTGCCCACCACTTTTCCGCCCCGGGCGGTTAATGGAATTTTGATTTCGGGGTTTTTAGCACCTGATTTAAAAAAGGCAACCTACCCGCCCCATATTGCCCGCGATCTGGAAACGATGGGGTATGTGATCGATATTGATGCGTGGCAGGCCCGGGAGAATCGCGAAAAATTTCTCGATGAGATTTTTCTGGCTCTGGAACGCCGATGCGAAGTGATGTTTAAATATTTTGAACAAGAACCGTGGGATTTATTTGTCGCTCATTTTATCGATACAGATCGGTTGCACCATTTTATGTGGGGCGATATGGAACGCGGCCACCCTGTTTATACGGAGTGGTTTGATCGGTTTTATGCCAAAGTGGATGACATGATTGGCCAGTTGGCCAGCCGAATCAAAGAGGATACCCTTTTTACGATTATGTCGGATCACGGGTTTTGCACGCTGAAAAAAGAAGTCCATCTCAATTACTGGCTGCGACAGGCAGGGTTGTTGCAGTTTGCCTCACCTGCTCCCAAACAGTTGCGGGATTTGGCGCACCAAACGCGGTGTTATTCCCTATTGCCCGGAAGATTTTATGTGCGTTTGCGCGGTCGAGAATGGAATGGATGTGTGCAGCGGGGCAGCGAATATGAAAATGTGCGCCGAGATGTGGCTGCTGGATTGGTAGAAATTCGCGATCCTGAAACAGGCGATTGTGTCATTGATCGGGTTTTGATGCGCGAAGAAGCCTTTTGCGGCCCCGATTTGATTGCGGCCCCCGATTTGATTGCGCTTCCTGCCAAAGGGTATGACTTAAAAGGCGGGTTTGAAAAACAGATATTGCTTGAACATAGCCCGGTAAATGGCACACATACGCTGGATGATGCCCTGTGGTTTATCAATCGACCGGGCATTTCTGGTCGCGATGTTTCTGTGGTAGATGTGATGCCCACTTTAATGCATTTACTTGGCCATGCCATACCTGAAGAAATTGATGGGCACAACATAGGAGGGCAAGTTTGATGCGCTGGTTTTGGGGGGTATGGATGGTTTTGTTTGGTCTTGGAACTGCAGGAGCCCACGAAGGAGAAAAACATGTTCTGGACACCAGCAAAGAGGGCATGAAAGCCATTGCTGAAGTTCTGGGTGTGGAATGCACCCATTGTCATGTGGCAAAAAAAGAAGATGGGAAAACAGATTTTAAAGCGCCTTCGGCTTTAAAGGACACTGCCATTTATATGAAACAACATTTGGTGGATCGGTTACTGACCAAAAATGGCGAACCCGTGACCTGTGCCACATGTCATCAAGGGAAAGCCCGATTTGTGCCCAAAGATACCAGTCTGGCCAAACCGTCGCATCTTGTGGGCATG
>CAXNEV010000374.1:0-4268 GCA_964200925.1 Candidatus Latescibacterota bacterium
CGATGGCACAAATAAAAAAGCATAGGCTCGTTTGTTCGACCGACCTACGCGACCGCGCAATTGATACAATTGCGCCAACCCCAGGCGATCTGCCCGGTTAACGATAAGCGTGTTGACATTGGGAATGTCCAATCCCGATTCGACAATCATTGTAGATACCAGAACATCGTATTTATGTTCAAAAAAGTCCATCATCACTTTTTCAAGTTGTCGTTCGGGCATTTGCCCATGCCCCACACCAAAACGCACTTCAGGTACCAGTTTTTCTAAAAAATCGACCATGGCTGGCATAGACTGAATGCGATTGTGTACAAAATAAACCTGTCCACCCCGGTCAATTTCACGCAAAATGGCTTCCGCTATGCGCTCTTCTTCAAAAGCGAGCACTTCCGTTTGAATGGGCAGTCGGTCTTTGGGCGGTGTTTGAATGACCGACATATCGCGTGCTCCCATCAAAGACATATGCAACGTGCGCGGAATGGGCGTGGCTGTTAGGGTTAACACGTCAACCAGCCGTTTCATATCTTTAAGTCGCTCTTTGTGCCTCACGCCAAAGCGATGTTCTTCATCAACCACCAGCAATCCCAGATCGTGAATCACCACGTCTTTTGACAATAACCGATGGGTGCCCACCACAATGTCTATTGTGCCATCTTTGAGCCCAGCAATGACTTTCATTTGCTCGGCATGCGTGCGAAAACGGCTTAAAACCCCAACTTTAATTGGAAATTCAGCAAAACGTTCAGAAAATGTGCGGTAATGCTGTTGGGCCAAAATGGTCGTGGGAGCAAGAACGGCCACTTGTTTGCCGTCGAGCACAGCTTTAAATGCCGCCCGAATGGCCACTTCAGTTTTTCCATAACCCACATCGCCGCAAATCAATCGATCCATGGGTGACGTTTGCTGCATATCGCTTTTTACATCTTCAATTGCTTTGAGTTGATCGCGCGTTTCTTGATAGGGAAAAGAGGCTTCTAAGGTGAGCATATCGGAGGTGTCGGGTGAAAAAGCAAACCCCGGAAGGGCTTTGCGCTCTGCATATAGCCCCACCAATTCGGAGGCCATGACAAAAATTTCTTTGCGGGTTTTTTCTTTCAGTTTTTCCCAGGTAACGGTGCCCAATTTGCTCAATACGGGCGGTGCGCTGTCTTGACCTGAGTATTTCTGCACCCGGTCCATTTGATCTACCGGCACATAAACCCTGTCGCCCCCGCGATAGAAAATGGACAAACAGTCGCTGGCAAATCGACCCATTTCGATGCGTTCAATACCCTCAAACCGGCCAATGCCGTGATCGACATGCACGACAAAGTCGCCGCGTTGCAAGGCTGTGATGGTTTGAATAGGCGACGCATCGCGAAACCGGCGATAACGGCGCTGCCGGTGTGCACGGCTATAAATTTCGTGATCGTTGACCAGAAATACTTTGCCTGGGCCAAATGTGAATCCGCTGCTTAACGATCCCACATAGATGGACAGATAATGGCCATACTCTTCCAGCATTTCTTCCAACCGGGCCTGTTGCCCCTGGCTTTCGCACAAAACCACCACTTCATACTGCTGCATCCAATAGCGCCGCAAATCTTCTTTGAACACATCGATGTGGCCTTCATAAACCCGACCGCCGATTCCGCCCAAATTCACGGCATTTTCTGATGCTCCGCCCAGTGCGCGATTGATCACACGGCAGTGTTTTTCCAATTGCTGGAGCACCGTGTCTGGATGGCGCAAAACACCTTCTGGCGGAAGTGGTTCCGGCTCATTTCTTCTGTGTTCTTGTCGTTTGGAAGCACGTACACAGGCTTGCCAAACCTCTTCGGCTGCGCCCGCCACGCCATCCGGATCATCAATGACAATGAAACAGCCTTCAGGCACATAATCCAACAAGCCCGTTTGTTCGCCATAGAGCACACCCAGATAATGCTCCTGGCCCTCAAACACCCCTTCGCGTTCCAAGTGGTCGCGCAAATTGGGCCATTCTTTACCCAATGTTTGCTCCGAGCGCACCAAATTGGCCGCGTATTCGTCGGCCATTGTCAATGGAAGAACACACTCTGAACAGGGCAAAATGCGGGCCGATTGCAGGGGTTCTATCGAACGCTGGGTGCTTAAATCAAAGGCGCGAATCGATGAAATTTCATCATCCCAAAATTCCACCCGCATGGGGTGTTCATTGCCAAATGAGCAAAAATCCAGAATGCCACCGCGCACACCAAATTGACCCACACCTTCAACAGTGGTCACGCGTTCATATCCGATTTCGATCAAATGATCGGCCAGGGCCACCGGTGAAAGCTGCTGTTTAACCCGAACGGTTTGTACACACAAATCAAACAAATCTGGTGGCAGGGTGTGGCCCATTAATGCCCCAATGGGTACCACTACGATACCCTTTTCCCCTTGGCGAAGTTGATCCAGTGCCTCCATTCGCAAACCCACCACGTCCAGATGTGGCGACCGACCGTCAAAATGGGCCACATCCCAGTTTGGGAAATACCCCACATGATTTGAATCGAGCAACTTTTCCAGGTCGTTTCGCAAAGCCTCTGCCCGGTCTTCATTGGCACATACCACCACCACAGGCCCTGGTGTGATTTCTTCAATCCACGCCAGAGTAAAGGCCGAAAGCGAACCCGCTCCTCCTCGCACAATAACCGTTTGTGCGCCAGAAGCCAATTGCTGAGACAGGTCTTGAAAGGGAGGTGAATTTTTAATTCGTTGATACAGGCGTTGAACGGACATTCTGTTTTCCTGTCATCGGTGTAAAAAAGTACAAACCAAAAAGCTCGATTCACTTTGTGAATCGAGCTTTTTGGTTATTAGTGGCGGGGCAGACGGGGCTCGAACCCGCGACCTTCGGCGTGACAGGCCGACACTCTAACCAACTGAGCTACTACCCCGCAAATACATGAATTTCAATATTTAACACAATGCCATCTCTGCAAGAGATCAAAATGTAACACAGTGCCCCAACAGTGTCAAGCAATTTCAAGTAAAATAGGTTTTAAATGTAAGCCCGATTTGCAAATCCTTTTGATTTATTTTATATTTTCGGGCCTGAATGATTCTCAAATGTTATGGCGCTTTGGGATATTCCAGAGCAAAAGGATGGGTATATGGCAATCGGCATTGGGTTAATTGGGATGGGGGTGGTTGGGGGAGGTGTGGCGCGTATTTTGAAAGAACGCGGTGATTATTTTAAAAATGTACGTGGATTGGAATTCGACATTCGCAAAATTGCCGTTCGCGATTTGTCCAAACCCCGGGCCATCTCTTTGCCAACCGACCGATTCACCACCAACCCAAAAGAGGTTGTAAACGACCCAAATGTGCAAATTGTCATTGAAGTCATGGGGGGAATATATCCGGCACACGATTTGTTAAAAGCCGCGTTGCAATCCGGCAAAGATATTATTACGGCCAACAAAGCGCTGTTGGCAGAACGGGGAGATGATCTGTTTGAATTGGCCGCCCAAAAAAATGTGGGTATTGGGTTTGAAGCCAGTGTGTGTGGGGGCATTCCCATTATTCAGGCTTTGGGCCAGGGCCTTGTAGGCAACCGCATTGAATCCCTTTATGGCATTCTCAATGGCACCACCAATTTCATTCTCACGCGAATGACCGATGCCGGTGAAGATTTTGCCCCCATGCTTAAAGAAGCCCAGGCCAAAGGTTTTGCCGAAGCCGATCCGACGATGGACATCGACGGCACCGATGCCGCACAAAAGCTTTCTTTGTTGTGTCGGTTGGCTTTTCGGGTGCGCCTCGCCCCAAGCAATATCCTCAAAGAGGGCATTTCCCACATTACCGCTCTCGACATTGACTTTGCTCGCGAATTGGGCTACACCATCAAACTTCTCGGCATTGCCCGTTCTGTTGGTGATCGCATTGAAGCACGCGTGCATCCAGCACTGGTGCCTATGGGGAAATTGATCGCTGGCATTCGCAATGAATTTAACGCCGTTGAAGTGGTAGGTAGTGCGGTTGGTTCTCAGGTTTTTTATGGTCGTGGAGCCGGTGAAATGCCCACAGCCAGCGCCGTCGTGTCCGATCTTGTTGCTATTTCCGAACGCCGCCAGGCAGGAATGCCTCCTGTTGGTGCTGCTCTTGCGCCTCTGCCCGAAGCCAAATTGGTGCCTATTGCCGACGTACAAACCGGGTGTTATTGTCGCTTCACGGTTAATGACCGCCCTGGTGTATTGGCCAAAATCGCGACGCTCTTTTCCGAAGAAGGTATCAGCATTGAAACCGTGATTCAACATGGCCGC
>CAXNEV010000375.1:0-4262 GCA_964200925.1 Candidatus Latescibacterota bacterium
CATGAAGTATCTACCATGCGCGGGATAGTCGAAGGATCACCAGGCCATGACACGATGTTTTACAATACCCTTTTAAAAGCAAAAGACCAGGGAAAATTTGTCGGGGATGTGTTTGGCGATCGATCCGATTATTATCGGCATGCACTGGTCAATTTGGCGCCGTATTGTGACGGCATTTTTGCTGTTGGCGATCCAATTGTGGATGAATTGCATTTTATGGGGCCTGCATTTAAAGACTATCCCATTGATCTGGTTTACAACGGATTGCCCGCTGTTCAAATTTCGAAAGAAACCAAACAGGCATCTCGTACGCGGATGCAACAGTATGCAGAAAATTTGCTTGGATATTGGCCCGATTTCATCATGACCCATGTGACTCGCCCGGTATTGAGCAAAGGAATCTGGCGCGATATGGGCGTTTTGGTACATCTGGACCGCTTGTTGGCTGCGCAGGGAAAAACGGGTGTTTATTTTGTGCTCACATCGGCCATGGGGGCGCGAAGTGCCGTCGATATTGCGCAAATGGAAAGCGACTATGGATGGCCTGTGTCACATCGAGTTGGCAGCCCCGATCTGGTTGGCAATGAAACCGAGATCTGGACAGATATGGTTAGATTTAATGGGCAGGCCCGTGCGATTCGTGCGGTGCTGGTGAATCAATTTGGCTGGAATTGCGCAACCTGTGGCCATCGCATGCCCCAGGATATGGGTTTTATGGATTTGCGCATAGGAACGGATTTGGAATTTGGGCAGTCGATATACGAACCCTTTGGCATTGCCGTTTTAGAACCCCTCACTTTTGGGGCTGTCTGTGTGCCAAGCAATGTGTGCGGGTGTTGCGGGTTTGTCAATCGAATCACCCGTGGGCAGGCTGTGCGCAATGTGGTGATTGGGGATTATACAACCTTAGATGGGGATCGCGATCTGTCGGCAGTCAGAAACATTGGATTTGCAGAACGCGATGTTTTGGAAACGGTCAAAACAGAACAACTGGCATGGCGCATTATGGGCGGATTGCCGCATTCCGAAGAAGATCGCAGCCGATTGCTTCAAGAAGGATACCAGTTGGCCATGCAAATGAGCTGGGAAAAAGTGTGTAGCGATTTTTTTCTTCCAGGCATAACGCGGGCCATACAAAGGAAAGGTTGACGAAACGTTTTGAACCGTAAAGCGTTTAACAAACAATTCGGCAATGTGTGGGCAATTTTAAAAAGGGGTTATGGCTTTGAATAATTGGGTTCTATCGGTGGTGTTGTGTTGTTTTGTGCTGGTGGGTTGTAACACGAATAAAACCAATCCTGCAGGCAGTGCCCTTGTCGGTCGCGACCCTGGGCAGGTGATCACAAGTTCCCCCATTGTGATGGAAAAGGGTGAAACGTTTCAGGAAATCGTGCTGCCTGTGGTGCTGGGAGAAAAAGAGGAACTGCTCGTTGGTCAAATGAATGGATTTGAATATCGCAGTTTGCTGCGGTTTCGGGTTCCGGTCGATGCTCTATCTAAACTTTCCGGGCATACCACAGCTGATTTTCTGGCCGATTCATTGCGCATTCACATCGGCATTAGATCCAAGCGTTTGGGCGAAAATGTTGCCGTTTCTGTCCAGGAACCCCAAACGCTTTGGGAAGAAATTGCCACATTTGTCGATTCGGTTCAACTGGTTGAAAAAACGGTGCTTTCCACACCCATTTCTGGGGCATTGGCAAGAGTGGTTGCCGATACCGATCTGGTGGTAACCCTGCCCATTTCGGTCTTTAATGCAGCAAGGTTGCAAAACGGACAAGAACCCCTGGTCAATCTGTTGCTAAAACCCGAAGGCAATGCCGAGTTTTTGCTCGATTTGATTGCTCGGCAAGCCGCTGTCACAACGACTTCCAAACATCCCAAACTGGTTCTGAATTATCGGGTGGGGGGTGTTGCAGCAACCTATACAACAGAAGCCATTGCCGATACATATTGGGGCACAAGAATTAACGGAGGCCCCAGTCGCAATTCTCTGTTTTTGTCTCGCGGAACATTTTTTAGCCCCATATTAAAATTTGCCATACCTGCTTCAATTCCCAAGGGGGCAACCATTAATCAGGCCAGTTTGAAAATTGACATTGATCTGGATCGTTCTTTTTATACCTCGATCCCATTTGAGATTTACCATATTGAAATGAACTCGGCAGCCAATGATACCATTTATACACGTTATAATACCGAACAAAATTTGGTAACATGGCAAACGACCATTCAGGTTCGTCCCTCTTTGGCAGAAGCCTGGATTACTGGGGCACAGGTCAACCATGGGATGGCTTTGCGGGCTTTGGCCTCCCCAAATGATATGACCTGGGTGCGCTTGCGCAGTGCCAGCTTGAATCTGATTTATTCATTGCCGCCAGAATTGTAATGTTTCATCTATGAACAACAAGGAGCTCTTGTGAATCGCGCGTTTGTCTGGATCGTTGTTGGACTGCTGGGTGTGTGCCCGCAACTCGTTTTTGCCGATACCATTTTTTCGTTTTATGGACTTGGAGATATGGTGCGCCGCATTGATGCCCGATCACGATCTATGGGTGGGGCAGGGCGAGCGCTTATTGATGGGCAGAATTTTTCAACCAACAACCCGGCTCTATTGGCCTCATTTGTCAGGCCTTCGGTGAGTGCTCAATTTTTTGCACAGCGTCGAATGCTCAGTGGGGGCGGCGCATTAAATGATGGAGATGTTGGAACTTTTCAAATGGTGCTCCCGTTGTCGGGAGGGACTGTTGTGAGCATGGGGTTTGATCCGCTCACCGACATGGATTTTGGCGCAGCAGATACCCTGGCTTCTGGGGGGCAAACCTATTATTCTGTTCTGGATGCTTCCGGTGGGGTACAGGCCATTTCGCTGTCTGTTGCCCACCGATTTGGCAAAATGTATTTGGGGGGGCGGCTTGATTGGGTTGCCATGGGAACGATCAATGAAATCTGGATTAAAAAATTTGAGGGAATCGATTTATTTGATTCCAGAGATGTTGTGAACAGAACCCATCGCGGGTGGTTGCCTTCTTTTGGCGCAGTTTATGCGCCAAATCAGCACTGGAGTTTGGGGGGGCATCTGCAAATAGAGCGCCGCATTCGGCAACGGCAGATTTTAACGACGCGGTGGGTGTCAGAAAGTGCAGCCGTGAAAATTGAAACCAGAAGCCACGAAAAATTGCCCAATATTGTCGGGGCCGGTGTGGTTTATCGGGCCGGATACAGATGGTTGGCAGCAGCAGATGCAGAACGGGCATTTTGGGGCCAAACGGGAACCGGACGGTTTAACACGTGGGATTTGAGTGCCGGAGTTTTGGTGCGCATGGGAAATCCCGATCCGCTTGAACAGGGCAGACGCATAGAATTCAATGCCGGCATGCACTATCGAACGCTGTATTTCCCAACCCTGTCGGGCAGTCAGATTGGGGAAATTGGAGCAAGTTTTGGCGTGGCGCTGCCGTTGAAAAACCAGACTGGGCGCTTTCGTTATGGCATAGAAGTGGGAACGCGGGGTGATCGCAACAAACACGGCATTTCGGAGAAATTTATTCTGCAAACGTTTTCCATTACCGGATTTTTTCAGTAATCTATTCGAAAAAAATTAAAGAGCGGTCGTCTGAATGGCATTTTTATGTCTGTGGCGGCCGCTTTTTATTTTGGTGGTCAACATAGTGAAAGGGCGAAGCAGCAAGAGAGGCAACATGCCAAAGGCAATTAAAAAAACTACAGGGGGCCACAATGATGTCGTATTGGGAGTGGCGGCAAAACAAAGCATGGCAATAGGCCCAATTGGGATAAGGGGTATCCATGTGGTAATGGGGATGGAAAAATAATATCGAATCAAGAGCCCGCCGATTATTTTGCCTGCCATCATGGCAAAACCTAAAAACATCAATTCTGTCACCTGGATCGATGCTAAGGAAGGTAGTGCATGAAACCCAAAAACGATGGCAACATCGGCAATAAAAAAGGCTGTGGTCATTTCCGAAAAAGGATTGTGGGTTAAAAATCGAAATCCCCGATATCCGCGAAGGGCAAAGCCAAAACCCAGCAACAGTGAAATAACAAATGGGTTGTTGTTCTGGATCCAGCAAAAAATGACAATCAGCAAAGACAACAACACCCAGGAAACAACCTGACCTGCTTCTGTGCTAAGATTGCGATAGGCCCTAACAAATATTTCAATGGTTGCGCCTGTTAGAAACAAATTCAAAATCCAATTTTGAGGTTGAACGTAAATGGGAAATTGCCCCCAAAGATAC
>CAXNEV010000376.1:0-4260 GCA_964200925.1 Candidatus Latescibacterota bacterium
CGTGAGAAATTTGCTCACACTTGATGAATTGTAAAACCGCGTATTGAGATTTTCAAACAACTTCGGCGTGATATTGCCATAATAGTCCATCTCGTAAATGGCACCCAGCAAAAAAGCCTGATGCAACATGGCAGCCAGCAACGCATCGGTAATCAAATGCCCCGAAACATCGGCGACCATCACACCCACTTTGTTTCGGCATTCGTTGAGCTTGCGCACCACATCGTCGCGCCCGCGATCCTGCGCTTTTTTGACACGCGCATTTAAATCATAGCGATGTTTAAAATCGACATACACAATGTGATCGCCACCCACAATGCCATTGAGCGGAATGGTTTCACCATAAATATCAACGCCATTCAGCTTTGGAATTTCACCCGGAGAAGGTTTGATATAACGCGCAATATCCTGAAAATTTTCCAACTCGCCCATCAACGCCCGCAATGAATTGCCCACTTCCTGTATCGCCTGACCATACTCGCCATTGGTTTTTTCAAAAGCCATAACATCCTCAGACACAAGTCCACTTTCCAAATGCACGACTCACGCTCCCTTTTACTTTCTATTTTTTGTTCGAACGACCCGACGGGTCGTCCCTAATGTTTCCCACCCGGCATTTTCACCGCACTGTCGCGGCGTTCATGCATATTTTTTTCCATGGCTTCTGGATATCGGTCGGGCAAATGTGACACATCATGCAATTTTTTAAGCACCGCACTTTCCAAACGAAAATCTGCCGCGACCAGATTATCTTCAAGCTGTTTGGCATTGCGCGCACCAACAAGGGCCGCTGTAATAGCCGGTTGTTCCAGCACCCAGCGAAGGGCCACCTGCGCCGGGGTTCGCCCCAGGTCATTTGCGACCTGGATCAATTCAACCAGCGTTTGATCGGCATTGGGAGCAAAATAGCGCTGCGGATAGGCCCATGATTCTTCCGACCGGGTGCCCGTTTGTGTGCGCTCACCAGGTTTGTATTTGCCGGTCAAAAAACCGCCGGCCAATGGACTCCAGACCACCACACCAAGCCCTTTGTATTGACACAGCGGAACCAACTCCTGTTCAATATCGCGCACCACCAGATTGTATTGCGGTTGATAACATTCAAACCGCGCCAACCCATTGTGATCGCTGATCCAGAGGGCCTCCATGAGCCGCCATGCCTGATAATTGCTACAGGCAATATACCGAACTTTGCCCTGATGAACCAGATCATCCAGTGCGCGCAGCATTTCTTCCAATGGCGTTTGAACATCGACATGGTGAATATAATACAAATCCACATAGTCCATATCCAACCGACGCAAGCTGTCATCAATGGCATTCATAATATGCACGCGCGACATGCCCGAATCATTTGGCCCCGGCCCTGTGGCATTAAAAAATTTGGTGGCAACAACCGCATCTCGCCGTTTGCCTTTGAGTGCTTTGCCAAGATAAACTTCTGACAAAAAGTCCGCATAGGTATTGGCCGTATCAAAAAAATTGATGCCGCGATTTAAAGCCAGATCCACCATCCGTTTGGATTCGCCTTCATCGGCACCGTGGCCAAATGTCATCGTACCCAGACAGATTTCAGAAACTTTCAGACCACTTCGGCCCATTCGCCGGTAATCCATATTTCACCCCCTTCAGGTAAGGTGAAAAAAAATAGAATCTTATTCAAAAATAATCATTCTTTTCCAAAAAATCAAGATCCACATCATTTACAGATATGGACTTCTCTGCAAGATCGCTTTATTTTATAGTTTGCAGGGAGTTTAAAATTCCGCGCAAAACAAAGAAATGACTGCTTGCAGAAAACAATTGGGTTTTGCATCTATTTTTCAGTGGCCATTCACACAACGGCAGGGGCGATATCGTGCGAATTTTAATAGCAGAAGATGATCCAACCTCGCGCGATGTATTGCGCATCAATTTGGAAACATGGGGTTATGACGTGGTCGTGTGCAAAGATGGGGCACAAGCCTTTCAGATACTCCAAAAACCCGATGCTCCACAACTGGCCATCTTGGACTGGATGATGCCCGAACTCAGCGGGGTTGATATTTGCCGCCGGGTACGCCTGCAACAGAAAAACCATCCAACCTACATTCTTTTGCTCACGGCAAAAAATCAACGCTCGGACCTCATCGAAGGCCTGAATGCCGGTGCGGATGATTATATCGTCAAACCTTTCGACCGACAGGAACTGCGTGCACGTTTAAACGTGGGCATTCGCGTGGTCAAATTGCAGAATCAGCTTGTGCAAGCCGAACAAATGCGCGTATTGGCCCAAACCGCCGGTGCCGCCGCTCATGAAATCAACCAGCCCCTCACCGTGTTACTGGGCAAATTGGAACTGACCCTCGCCCGGCTCAACCTTGTAGAAACCGATCTTTTGTATCAAGACCTCACAAACGCTTATCGGGCCGGCCAACGCATTGCCGACATTGTTGAAAGCATGAACTCTGCCCAGCGGTATGTGACCAAACCCTATATCGAAGGCATCGAAATAGTTGATTTTGATGCCTCATCACAAAAAGAATGACGCACCAAATCCATTTCAGGTTTCAAAAAAGCCCTCCCAAAAATATTTTTCGGAAGGGCTTTTTTCTTTTTCTTTTTGCGCAACGACCTAACTGTGCCGCGCATACCAGTGGGTCATCCGTTGATCTTCGTGTTTCATGCGCCAGCGCAATAATTTCTGGCAATAACGCAACACAGTAGGCGTATACGCCGCATCATCGGCCAGATTGTGAAATTCTCCCGGATCGGCTTTTAAATCAAACAACAGCGGTGGAATCGCCTCATCACCAAACTGCACATACTTGTAATCGTTGTCGCGCACGGCCCACAGCAACCGGCAATCGGGATCGGCCACCAGATTGGCCACTTCACCGCGAATGTCTTTTTCATAGTGAATTTCTGCTTTGCCTCCACCGCCTCCCCGCACGCGATTCAACACGCTTGTTCCCTGAAATCGGTCGGGAACCGAAACACCTAAAAAGTCAAGCATCGTCGGTGCATGATCTATCGACTCCACAAACCCATCCACCTGTTGGCCCCGCGTTGCATCGGCCTCTGGCGACGGATCGCGCACAATCAACGGCACCCGCATTGTGCCATCGTAAAGTTGCCCCTTGCCCGTCAAATAGTGATCGCCCAAATATTCCCCGTGATCAGACGAAAAAACAATCAGCGTATTGTCCCACTGATCCGTCTCTTTAAGCGATTTAAAAAGCAGCCCCAACGAGGCATCCAGCTCTGTAATCATGCCCCAGTAATTGGCCTGGGTCTCGCGCAAATCGCGCTCGGAAACCAGCTCAGGTTTGTGATGAATGCGCATCAAATACGGATGATCAGACAACAACTCATCTTCGCGCCGGGTGGCAACAGGCATATCTGCCGGATCGTACATGTCGTTATACGGTGCCGAACAAATGCGCGGGGGATGCGGCTTGATATAATTGAGGTTCAACACCCAGCCACCTTGGGAATGCGACTGGATATAATCAATCGCCCGATTCGTCAAAAATCGGCATTCACAATCTTCTTCGGTATAATGCGCCGGAAACCGCAATGGCAAATGATCACCCGGCCCTTCGGGTGGCACATTGGGTTTGTGAATGGCATCGTGGTTGCACAGCGCTTCGGGATATCCCTTTGCCCTCAAATACGCAAAGTATTCTTTTGAATCGTATTCGTGATCGAGCAAATTGTCCCACCCCGGCAAAAAATTATCGTAATTCGGTTTGTAGGTGCGCACATCATCGGGCGGCAAAATGCGCGGATCAACCGCATAATCCTGATACCCCATTTGTGCGGGTCGATACCCGGCTTCGCGCAAATACATGCCCAGATTTTCCTGTGCATCCACAAGCGGCACCTTATTGCCCACCGACCGATGCGAACATGGGTATCGGCTTGTGTACATACACATGCGACTGGGCCCACACGGTGCTGTTTGCACAAAACACTGCTTAAAAAACATGCCTTCTCTGGCAAGCATATCCAGATGGGGGGTTTTGACCACCGGATGCCCCACACAACTTAAACTGTCAGACCGAAACTGATCGGCGAGGATAAACAGAACGTTTGATGGTTTGGACATAAACACTCGTTATGGTTTGAGATTTATCATATCTTTGCACACATGCGATCAACACGCGATACAGGAAGATTTTCCGCGCGATTCCGCTTCGCAACACATTCTGAAAAACTACCGATCTTGACAGGCTATTTCATCGTGTGCATCCTCTGAGGAGTTTCGCGGAAAATCAG
>CAXNEV010000377.1:0-4250 GCA_964200925.1 Candidatus Latescibacterota bacterium
CAGGCCAGTGATATCGCATCAGATTGTTTAAAGCAGCATCTGAAATGCGAATCTCTTTTTTTGAAGCATATTTTTGAATAAAATAATTTACCAGAAAAGGAATGTCATCGCGGCGATCTCGCAAAGGTGGCATCGGAACCTCAATGACATTGAGACGGTAAAACAAATCTTCTCGAAACCGACCTGTTTTCACTTCCTCCTGCAAGTTGCGATGGGTAGCCGCAATAAGGCGCACATCCGTTTTATGCGGAGTTGTAGCCCCTACCCGAATAAATTCTTTTTCCTGCAAAACACGCAACAAACGCACCTGCGCATTGAGACTCATTTCGCCAATTTCATCCAGAAAAAGAGTCCCCCCATCAGCAGCTTCAAAAATACCAACCTTCTGATTGACAGCCCCGGTAAACGCCCCTTTTTCATGACCAAACAATTCACTCTCCAGCAATTCTTCAGGTATAGCCGCACAGTGTAATGCGTAAAGGCGCTTGCCTGCCCGCACCCCATTATCATGAATGGCACGGGCAATGAGTTCTTTTCCCGTTCCCGTTTCTCCTGTAATAAGCACGGTGCTTTCATTATCAACAATGCGTTCAACAAGATCGTAAACCTCCTGCATCGCCGCACTATTTCCCACCATGCCTTCAAAGTGACAAGTTTCTGGGTGTGTTGTTTTAAATATCCGGCTACCCGTTGAAAGAATAGGGAAATTTAGCGCTTTTTGAATTTTGATATCCACTTCTTCTGGCGAGGAAGGTTTGTTTAAATAATCAAAAGCTCCCAGTTTCATCGCTTGAACGGCATTGGCAATTGTGCCGTGGGCAGTAAGCATAATGACTTTTTGTTCTGCCCGAATTTCTTTAATGCATTTGAGCGTTTCAAGCCCATCCATACCGGGCATGCGCATATCTAAAAGCACAGCATCAAAAGACATGCTTTCGCATTTTTGAACAGCCTCTACACCGTTGCTTGCTACAGTAACAAGATAATCTCGTAACTCCAGTCCAATTTTGAGGCTCTCTTGAAGATTGGGTTCATCATCTACAAGCAAGATGTGTTTGCCTGCCATAATTTATTTCTCTCTTTTTTTCTGCGTGAAGTATCACGTTTCGTTGCTTATGATTAGAACCAACAGGTGGTGGATGAGACCGTTCCCAACGCCCTTCTTCTACGGGTGTTACATGAACAGGAGGGTGAGGATTCTGATTCATAGATTGACAGGCATTAAACAATTTAACTTGTTCGAGTGTCAATTCCAAATGTTTGCATACCAGCATGCAAAAGTGATTTTTGTTACAGAATAATTGTGATTTGAAACAACAGAAATGATCTTTTCCAATACTTCATATTAACTGTGAGAAGTGCCTGTTAATCGATGTGCAAGCAAATCAACCGCATTTTCAAGAATTTTGATATACATTTCTCGGTCTTTTTTCATCAGCTCATCAAAATCTGTTTTAGACATTGCCAATCCTGTGGATTTAATCACAGCATCGGTGTGAACCAATCTACAATGGCCTGTTAAAAACCCCATTTCACCCACAGAAAAACCCGGCAAAATTTCGCCCAACACCTGTTCTGCCCGATCTTTCTGAATCAGTTTCCCTTGCACGAGAATCAGCATGTCATGGCTTTCATCACCGATGTGATAAATCCGTTGACGCGCATCAAAGGTTATGGCTTTACAGATGTTCAAGAGCCGACGCGCTTCTTCCAGATTCAATTGTTTGAACATGTCCAATTTCTGAATGATCTTCAAAAAGCGAAACTCATCTTTGTTCATAAAATAAACCCCACTGGAGAATGACATGATTTGGTGGCAAACAACAATTCTTGCGATTTATAGCATTGCCATTGCACTATTGATGATGGTGAGTTTGCACAGATTTTATATGGTGCGACTTTATAACCGTTTTCGCAATCGCATAGTTCACCCCCCCAAATCATTTGAAACCCTGCCTTTTGTAACCATTCAATTGCCAATTTACAACGAACGATATGTGGTTGAACGGCTTATACACGCCGTCACCAAGTTGGACTATCCAAAAAATCGATTGGAAATTCAGATCCTGGACGATTCAACCGATGAAACAACACATATGGCCATGCAATGTATCATAAAATTACAACAACAAGGAATAAATATCCACCTATGGCATCGCACAGATCGAACGGGATTTAAAGCAGGGGCATTGGCAGCAGGCCTGAAAGTAGCTCAAGGAGATTTAATTGCCATTTTCGATGCAGATTTTTTGCCTCCTCGCCATTTTCTGCAAAGAACCGTTCACCATTTCACCAATCCCAATGTTGGAATGGTGCAAGCTCGCTGGGGCCATTTAAACCGGGATTATTCCTTGTTAACAGCTGATCTTTCCGGTCATTGTGTTGCGCAATGAATTGGGATGGTATCGCCTATTGCTCGTTGATCTGCCTTTGTTTTTGGGAGCCACAGGCATTATCTCACGATTTTATATTTTGGCCCAGCGAGAAATTTATGCAGATTGGAAAACAAGGTTAAAATATTTACCGGCGGTTCTGGCTTTGGGAATGGGGATTTCATTGAACAATGCGCGCGGCGTGATTCAGGCGCTCATAGGATATCAAACGCCTTTTCAGCGCACACCAAAATATCAGGTTGAAAACAAAAACAATGTCTGGAAAGAAAAATCGTATCGCTTGCGGAAAAACCGGTGGTCTTATTTGGAAATGGGCATGGGAATCTATTTGCTTACAGCCATTGGATACACACTCCAAAAAGAATGGTTGTTCCCCGTACCTTTTTTAATATTGTTTTCCTTTGGGTTTTTTTATGTCGGTGGCGTTTCTTTGTTTCAAAGTCTTTTTGACCTTCGTCATTCTTCAATCAGAAGTTGCCCATAAATTAGTTGAAACAAGTCAGGCTCCCAGGTTATCATGAGAAAACAGCATCCAACTGTATCTCAAACCAAAGGAGCCCGATATGAACAAAGTATCGTCACCCCCTTCAGTCGTCAAGTCAGATTCATCCCAAGCAATTGCCGATCTGGGTGGCATGGATGTGCGTGTTGCCTTGATTCAAGCGCTCATTCCCTTGGGGTTAGACGCGGTAAACGACCTGCTTCAAGAGGAAGTGAAACACCTTGCAGGTGAACGGTATAGTCGCAAAGAGCCCGACCAAACCTATCGCCGCTGGGGTCGCCAAAAAGGTTCGGTATATTTGTCGGATCAGAAAATGCCTATTGCTGTGCCTCGTGTTCGAGATATGACCACTGATACAGAAATGGTTTTGCAGGCTTACAAAGCGCTTCAAAAGCCAAAAAACTTGGATGAAGGATTATTGCTGCGTGTTTTGAAAGGCATCTCTAATCGTAACTACGAAGCCTGTGCAGAAGCTGTGCCCGAGGCCTTCGGTCTTTCTCCTTCCACGGTATCTCGTCGATTCATTAAAGCCACAGCGGCCAAATTGAAGCAGTTTCAAGAGCGGTCTTTAGAAGCCTATGATTTGGTGGCCATCTTCATTGATGGAAAGACCTTTGCTGACCAAGAAAGGCTCATTGCCTTGGGTGTGACAATAGAAGGGACGAAGATACCGCTGGGATTTGTACAAACAGCCACAGAGAACACAAACGTTTGCTGCCAGTTTTTAAACGATCTCATCCAACGGGGTCTGCAATATCAGCAAGGCGTTTTAGTCCTTGTCGATGGAGCCAAGGGACTCATCGCTGCGGTCAAGAAAACATTGTCTGACTATGCCCTCATTCAACGGTGCCAGTGGCACAAGAGGGAAGATGTCGTGGCCTATTTGCCCAAAGATGCTCAGGATCGCATCCGAGGAAAACTCCAACAGGCCTACAACCAAAAAACTTACACCAAAGCCAAAGCCGATCTTTTGGCACTCAAACCCCAATTGGAACTGATGAACCAGTCTGCCAAAAATAGTTTGGAAGAAGGCTTTGAGGAAACATTAACCATCCATCGCTTGGGACTGGCCAAATACTTTGAACAAAGCTTCCGTACGACCAACTGCATTGAATCACTCAACAGCCAAATCGCACTGCGGATACGCAATGTCAAAAAATGGACCAACTCGCAACAGCGATATCGATGGTTGGCAACGACTCTTCTGGATATTGAACCTTGCCTGCGACGGGTCAAGGGGTATCGTTTTTTACCCCTATTAAGACACGCCATTCAGAAGGAACTCAACATCAATCAAACTCGACTTTCTGCTTAATTCAATGCCTGGCTGTTTCAACTAAAAATAGGGCTTGCTC
>CAXNEV010000378.1:0-4246 GCA_964200925.1 Candidatus Latescibacterota bacterium
AACCGGATTGATGGTATTTTAGATGAATTGCCAAACGAAATTGAACGGGTAAAAACGCTTTTTCGACCCAGCGAGCACCCCCCCGCTGTTGCCGAGGATCCGGAAGAGTACCAGCTCGATAGTGATGCGGCGCGAAAAGCCATTCGTCCCAATGTGGCATCGCGGCGCAAAAACAAAATTCTGGTGGCCGAAGACTCTGCCGCCACGCGCATTGCCATCAGCAATATGCTCAAGCGCATGGGATATGATGTGGTGATTGCATTTAATGGCGAAGAGGCGCTGTCTCTGGCGCGTCGTGAAAAACCCGATCTGGTGCTGATGGATGTGCTCATGCCGGTCATGGATGGCATTGATGCATTGCGGGCCATTCGCGGCGATACCCAATTGCGCAGCATTCCAGTGGTAATGCTCACGTCGGTGACCGATATTCGCATGGTTACCGAAGCCATTGAATGTGGTGCCAATGACTATATTGCCAAACCCTTTCAGGTTTCTCTGCTCATTGAGCGTGTTGAGCGCTATATCCACGCCCGTTGATCTGCTATTTTTTGATTTTTAAATCTGTTATTTATTGTTTTTATGGAGGATATGCGTTGTACCTGACTCGTCTTCAGGCGCTGGGTTTTAAGTCCTTTGCGCAAAAGCTCGATATGCCTTTTGACAAGGGCATCACCTGCGTGGTGGGCCCCAATGGATGCGGCAAATCCAATGTGGTTGATGCCTTGCGCTGGGCGCTGGGAGAACAGCGGCCTCGTTCTCTTCGCAGCACCAACATGGGGGATGTGATTTTTTCTGGCACCCGCAATCGCAAAGCCCTGGGTATGTCGGAAGTGTCTGTAACGCTTGACAATTCGCAAAAGTTGTTGCCCACGGATTTTGCCGAAGTGACCATTACCCGGCGGCTGTTTCGGTCGGGTGAAAGCGATTATTTGCTCAATAAAATCCCCTGTCGGTTGCGGGATATTCAAAATCTGTTGATGGACACGGGTTTGGGCGCACATTCGTCTTATGTGATTTCGCAGGGCATGGTGGACGAAATTATCAGCGACAATGCCGAAGAACGGCGGCACATTTTTGAAGAGGCCGCCGGGGTAACCCGCTATAAAATTAGGCGGCGGTCGGCCTGGAACCGGTTGTTGGCCGTACAACAAGATTTGCAGCGCATTGATGATATTATTGGCGAAGTTGAACGGCAGGTGGTTTCCCTGCAACGCCAGGAGCGCAAAGCACGGCTTTATAAAACGATTTCGGATGAGTTGCACACCTTTGAAATTTTGTTGGCCCGGTATCGCTATTTTTCAATGGCCGAACAAACCAGGCCCATGATTGAAGAACTGTCGTTTCTCAAAGAAGACATTGAGGTATCGGACACGGCGATCACCAAGCTCGAAGCTCGTTTGGAAGAGGCGCATGCCGAACTGACCGAGCAGGATCAAGCGCTTTCTACGGCCAATGCCGATGTGTCAAAACAGGTGGAGCGGGTGCATCAAAAAGACCGCGAAATTCTGGTCGCCCGCGAAGAAATGCGCAGTCTTGATGGATTTTTAGAACGCGCCGAACGCCAGCAAGACGATTTGAACGAACGCCTCAACGATGCCCGGCAAGGACAGGAATCTGCTGAACAGGGCGGGCGCGAAGCGGTTGAAAAATGCAATGCGGCTGAAATGGCACTGCAAGAAGAAAATGCTGCGTTGGAAGCCGTGACGGAAGTACTGGATGAGAGCCGGATGCGGGCCGATGAACAAAAATCACAGTTGATGGGTCTGTTGCGCGAAAGCAGCGAACGGGGCCGTCAACTCGAACGCCAGCAGGCCGAGCGCGAAGGTGTGGTGACCCGGCAGACGCGGTTGATTGAAGATGTGGAACGCACGGCAGCCCGGCATCTGGAAGCCGATGAAGCAGCCCGTTTGGCCTCTGAACAAATTGCGGCTCTTGAACGGGAAACAGAAGATCGCACCACCCAACGACAGCAGCATCTGAATGATCGCAATCGATTGATTGGTGTGCGCGATGTATCTGTGGAAATCCGCAATCGGTTGCGGGCGCGCATAGAAACCGATGAGGCGCAGGTGGGGTTGTTGCAAAAGTTGCGCGAAGGGTTTGAAGGCTATTCCAAAGGCGTGCGTGCCCTGGCGGTGGATTCGCCGTTTACAGACCGCATTCAGGGTGTGGTGGCCGATTTGATCGATGTGGCACCCGAACATGTGGCCGCCATTGAAGCGGCACTGGGCCGGGCTTTGGAGTGTTTGATTGTTACGGGTGATGAAGATGCGCTTTCGGCCATTCAATATTTGCGCGATGGGGCCTGTGGTGCGGCGGCGTTTTTGCCCCTTGAGCGCGTGGCCCATGGATCGGGTATTCCCTGGACATTGCCTGCGGCAGATGGGGTAGTGGGCCGAGCGGCTGATTTGTTGCTGGGCGAGCGCGATGCTCAGGGTGTGGTGCGGGCGTTGTTGCGCAATACGCTGGTGGTGCGCGATGCTCAAACAGCGCTGTTGATCAACAGGGCCATGCGGGCCTTGCGTGTGGAAGTTGTGACGCTTGTCGGTGAAGTTTTTGCCGCCGATGGCACGGTTTATGGCGGCGTTGATGCCGCATCAGAATCCGGGCTGATTGGCCGGATGCGGCAAATAGAAACGCTTCAGACAAACACAACCGAAAGCCGGGTACAACTGGCATCTTGTGAAGCCGAAATTCACCGGGCCGTTGACGCTTTAAACGGGCAAATTACCCAAATTGAGGCTGGCGATCAGGCATTGAATGCGCTGCAAAATCGCCGAGCCGGATTGTTGCGCGACCGGCAAAATGCATTTAACGAAGCCCAGCGCCAGGCCGCTGTGGTGGTTGAACTGGAAAAAGAAACGGCTCTGTTGGCCGCGCGAGAAACCGATCTGACCCGATTGATTGAAGAAGGAGAAACGGTTTTGGCCAATCTCGAAACACGTCGAGAAGCGCTGGAACAAGACGTGCATCGGGCCGATGAATCGCTGCGCGAACAAGAGCAACAACGCCGGGCCAGACAGGATGCGGTGTCGGCTCGTCGGGTCGAAATGGCATCGCTGCGCGAACGCGCTGAAAGTTTGCGCCAGGAGGCCCAGCGTTTGGCACAAGAGCAAACGGCCATTACACGGGAGATGGAGCGCCTTTCGGGTGAGCGCGATCAAAGCAGTGCGCGCAAAACCCAACTGGATGTCTGGATTCGCGGTGCGTCTGCCGAACTTGAGCAGTTGCATCGGGCCCAAACGGAAGCCGAACAGAAACGCGATGAACAGGCACAGCGCCAGCACGAGCTTTTGATGGGCACGCGGGGTGTGGAAGAAGACGTGCGTGCCAAAAATCGAAAGATGACACAAAATCGCACGCGATTGAACGAATTGCAGGTGAAACTGGTGGAAATGAAAACCCGCGGCGAAGAGCTGGTCGAGCGCATCAAACGCGATCGCGATGTGGATGTGACACAACTGGGCCAATTGGATGACCCCGAATTTAATGCCGATATCACCTCCAAAAAGATTATTGAATTGCAAGAGCGTTTGCGCCGCATGGGCTCGGTGAATCTGGCGGCTCTTGAAGAATACGATGTGCAAAAAGAGCGCTACGATTTTTTGTGCAGACAACGCAATGATCTGATGGAAGCCGAAGAAACACTCAAACGCACCATCACGCGGGTGGATCGTACGGCACGCCAGCGATTTTTGTCCACATTTGGCCGCATTCGCGAACATTTTCAAACGACGTTTCAAGCGTTTTTTGAAGGGGGCGAAGCCGATTTGTTGATGCCGCCCGAAGAAGACCCGCTTGAAGCGCCCATTCAAATTACCGCCCGACCCGGTGGCAAGACACTGAAAAACATTGGTTTGCTGTCTGGGGGTGAACGTGCCCTGACGGCCATTGCGCTGTTGTTTGCCATTTATCTGGTCAAACCAAGCCCGTTTTGCATTCTCGACGAGGTCGATGCCCCTCTGGATGATGCCAATGTGGATCGGTTTGTGAAGGTGGTGAAAAACTTTTCCAAACAGTCGCAGTTTATTGTGGTCACACACAACAAACGCACGATGGAAGCAGGCGATACCATGCATGGGGTAACAATGGAAGAACCCGGTGTGTCCAAGCTGGTATCTGTGAAGATGGGCGTAAAAGAGGATGACTCCTCAGCCCAAATTCGCGTGCTGACCCATGTGGCAACACCGGCAGGTGATTAACCGTTTGGCACAAGAAAAGCGGCGATTTTTCAAAAAATCGCCGC
>CAXNEV010000379.1:0-4213 GCA_964200925.1 Candidatus Latescibacterota bacterium
TTTTTTTCTTTGTCAGGAGTTGCCATAACAATCCTCTAACAATAACAGCGTGGGATTTGAAAGCGAACAATCAAACAAGAATCAGCAAAAGATTTTCTGCCAAAATGGACAACGCGCTACAAATAAAAATGCTTTAAACCTCAAGCCGCATAGCGTCAACAGGTTCCATTTTTGCCGCGCGATAGGCAGGCAAAATACCCCCTAAAAGCGACAAAACCGATCCGATAACAGCGGCAAACACAGCACTTTGAATCACAAATCCCCATTGAATGTGATCAAACATTACCGACCCATAACTGGTCAGATTCAACAAACAGGTCAAAATAAACCCGACAACGACCCCAATCAAAGTTCCAGCCGTGCCCATAAATGACGATTCAAGCATAAATAATTTAATAATAAATCCATCCAGAGCCCCCATGCACTTCATCGTGCCAATTTCTCGAAAGCGCTCTGTGACGGACATGAGCATTGCATTGGCAATGCCCACCAGGCATACCAGCAAAGACAACACCACCAACCACATATCCTTAGATTGCTGTTGTCGGGCCGATGCACTGTCTGGATCAATCTCGATGCCTTTTTGTTGCAACAACAAATTGATTTGGGGATCTTTTGCCTCTTTTAACCCGTCGATAATAGCACTAGACGTCCAGATCGACATCAAAAAAGCAATGGCCAACACAATGCCACTGACCGTTATCAAAGAACGGCCAAACCGTATTTTAACACTGTTAAAACTGATCTCAACAGCTTTGGAAAGCGGCAGAGAAACCTGAGAAGCGATTTCGCGTTGTTCTGGCATAAATCCTCCGTGCCCAGCCTATCGAACCTGGTTGTAACCTGTGTTAGTTCGCCCGTATGCACGCCCAATTTGATCGTGCTCCATGCGGGCAGCCAATAATTCTTTAGCCCGATCAAACAGGGCCATTGCCTGCGCAACCTGGGCATCTTGATGCACGCGCACTTGCCCTTCTGCCCGTGCCCCCCACCGAATTTGCGCAATTTGCTGTGCAATTTGTTTTTCAATAAAATCGCTGCTGGCTTGAAATTCCTCTTCGGTAAAAGAAATCTCGCGTTCTTTCAACAACTGCTTAAATGCTATCAAATCTCGCCGTCCGGTTTTATAGTGCGTAAAAAACGATTCAAATGTGTGATAGGTTTGGGCAATAACCGATTCCTGGCGTTTGGCAAATGTCAAAAAAACCGTGTGGTTTTTTTGCATGAACAACCGGCGCGACAAAGTGGTCAAGGTATCAACAGAAAGTGCTGTATCGGGTGTGATGCCCCCCCCGCCAAATACCTTGCGTTTCAAAATGCGCGTTAAATAAACCTGCTTGATGGCCGTGCTGTCTGGATCGGTATTGGGGTCATAATTGTCGTAGGCATCTTTTTGATAGGCTTCGCGATCCCCGGCAAACGGGCGTTGAATCGGGCGGTCGCTCGGTGTGAAATACCGCGCAATGGTCAACAGTACCGCGCCATTATTTTTTAATGGGAATTGTTTTTGAACCAATCCTTTGCCAAAGGTGGTATGCCCCACAATGAGGCCGCGATCATAATCTTGAATGGCACCGGCCACAATTTCTGAGGCACTGGCACTAAACCCATCAACCAGCACAATCATCGGCAAATCGGGTGGAAATACAGGTTCGGTTTCGGCAAAATGATTTTCCCGCGTGCTGAGTTGACGCCCTTGTGTATAAACCAGCAACCGCCCTCTTTCCAAAAACTGATTGGCCACCGCAACGGCCTGTTCCAAATACCCACCGCCATTGCCGCGCAAATCCAGAATCAGTTTTTGCATGCCTTTATTTATCAAATCTGTCAAGGCGGCATGCAATTCTTCCGATGTTCGACTGGAAAAACGCACCACTTTCACATAACCCACATCCGGTGACAGTTTAAATGCATAAGGCACACTGGGCACTTGAATCTGATCGCGCACAATGCCAAAATCCAGCAAATCTGGCTCGCCTTCCCGCCGAACCGATACCAGCACCTGTGTGCCTTTTCTGCCTTTTAAACGATCTGTCACTTCATTTGATTTTAGCCCCAAAGCACTTTTGCCGTCAATTTTGTAAATTTGATCGCCCGGATGCAACCCAACCTGGTAAGCAGGCGACCCTTCAATGGGCGACAAAACGGTTAAAATGCCATCCACAATTTCAAAAAAAATCCCGATGCCTTCAAATGAACCGCGCAATCGCTCTTGGGCATCGTGCAAATCTTCTGGACGAATATAGGTCGAGTGGGGATCGAGCTTGGACAAATAACCTTCAATGGCACCGTGCAACAATTCCACCGAGTCGGTTTCTTCATAATAATCGCGACGAATATACCGCATCAGCTGTTCAAGAGATTCGGTTTGATCGCGCAGGGTAGGCTGAAGCATCTCGTCGGCAGACCAAGCGCATGGCGAAAGCCCAAATAACAATAAAATAACAAAAATGCGTTTCATAAACCCACATGCCCCCTTGTGTAAAAGCCGGGCTAACATAAATGGCATCGAATAGACTGTCAAGAAAAATCACAGGGTTCGAAAGATATTCAGATAAAGATTTGTATTTTCACCTCAAAGGTGGCGATGGGTGCGTTGTTTAAACAACCAGAAGGTCAGCAATTGTTTGGCAAAAAGATAATACTCTGTCCAATTCAACTTGCTGCTGCTAAATTCCCGATTGCGAAACACAAAAGGCACTTCCATAAAGCGCTCATAGTGCCCTTTAACCAGTATCTCCAGCAAAATTTTGTACCCCGGCGACGTCAGGCTCATACCATCGATGACCCCGCGATGCAAAAAAAAGTATCCCGCCAATGGATCCTGTACCCCGGTCAATTGCCGGGCCAAAAAGACCCCGGTTTGAGAAATCACCTTGCGATACCAGGGCCACTTTTCAACGCGGCTTTCTGGATTATAACGACTGCCAATCATCAGGTCATGCGTTTTTAAACCCCGAATCAACTGGGGCAGAATTGCCGGATCATGGCTTAAATCAGCGTCAATAACGCCCAATAACGGGCGGTTCGAACGCGCAAATCCGGCCATAACAGCACTGCCCAATCCCAATTTGCCCGATCGGTGCACCACCTGGATGGGAAATGTCTGGGTCAGTTTTTCGGCCACCTCACCCGTGCCATCGGGCGAATTGTCATCCACGACAATCAATTCCAGATCAATGTCGGGATGATTTGCCATAACCCCAAAAATTTCATCAACCAGCAACGGAATATTTTCGCGTTCGTTATACGTTGGCGTAATCAGCGATACGCGCAAAAGCTCATCTGCCATAATTACCTGTTTAACGGAGGGTTTTGGGATCTGCAATCATAGAGAGGAGTTGTTTCAGATGATCGTCAAAACCAGCAGGGGTCACATCGCACAAAGATTGTGCAAGATCCGTGCACAACCCGGCGCGCAAAGGCCGCCGAGCCGGCTGGCCAAATTCGGCAGAACCAACAGGGGTAACAAGATTGGGCTCAAAACCAAAAACCGAACACAGGCGTTGAACCATTTCAAATCGCGTTAAAAAATCGCGACCGCCAAAATGCACTACACCCTGGAAATCGGTTTGGCAAATCTCCAATAAAAAAGCAGCCAGATCATCAACCCATGTGGGGTTGGCCCATTCGTCGTTCACCACGCGAATGGGTTCTCCTCGGGATAAAGCAGACAAGGCCCACGTAACAAAATTAAATCGGCATCCCGGTCGATGCCCATAAAGCACAACCGTGCGCACCACAATGTTAGAACAGGCGGCATTGAGCACGATCTTTTCGCCGTCTAACTTGGTTTGTCCATAAACATTTAAAGGATTGGGAAGGTCTGTCTCGACATAGGGGCCATGGAGGCCATCAAATACATAGTTGGTTGACAGATAAACCAGCCCACTGCCTGTTTGTTCACACGCGCGAACCAGAGATCGGGTTCCCTCCACATGGGCTATATGGGCCGCTTCTGGATGCAATTCACACCCATCCACACTGGTCATGGCCGCTGTGTGAATGACCCAGCGCGGGCATGTGGCTTTGACAAGTGCTTCTATGGTATCCGTGCGTGCCAAATCGACAAACAAATGCCCATTGCCACTGCGCGAAGCCGGTATGCACTGCCATGAATATCCCGGCAAATCACACAACACACGCCCCAAAAACCCCGAAGCACCGATGATGAGCACTTTATCTTGAGAAAAAGACATGATTTTTTATGTTC
>CAXNEV010000380.1:0-4213 GCA_964200925.1 Candidatus Latescibacterota bacterium
AAGCGTCGCTGATGGCCAGTGGGTATCATGAAGTGTTTGTCGGGGGGGGCAAACGCGTTTCAGATACCCGCGGCAATATTAGGATACCTCTTGTGAAAAGTCAAGTTTGGTATGGCGTTAAACAGAGCGCTGAAAGCGTTCACTGGTCAGGCGGGCAAAATGAATTTTATCGAGGCGAAAAACGCGATCGCCATTGCGTGTTTGGCAAAAAGCATACAGCATGGCATGGTCTTCTGAAAAAGGCTCAATGATGCGTTGTGGCGCCTCCTGAGTTGGCCCATAGGTGATTTCAACACGCAGGTGACGGTCGATAGCATAGGTGATGATTGCGCGTATGTCTATTGGCGTGGTTGCCGGATTGGTGCCTGTAAAACGCAGCAAATCTTCCAGGCTTTCCTCGCGCATATTTTTTCCTTTGACAACCTGCTGAAAAGCCTCTTGATAGTGCTGGGCGGCTTGAATTTTCTGGGCATCAGAAGTTTGCCGGAGTGTGCGTTTTAAACGCTTTATAAGATGGTGCAAGGTGTCGAGTTGGGCATCGGATTTTCCGGCCAAAACAGCACTGCTGGATTCGAGATAACCAACCAATTCTGAAATTTCAGAATTGGTAAATATCACCTGGTGCCGATCCTCTCGGCCAACCGACTGTTCGCGATCCATATGGGGCATATACCCCTTGTGGTGGAGCAATTGCATCAAGGCTTCGGGCCTGGTTTTGGATGCCAGAGCGACCGTGGTTGGCGACAGGCGTTTTCCAAGTGTTTCGGCGATATTATGTTGAGCGTACAATTCGTTAAGCAACGGCTCTGTGGCAACGGAGAGGAAACCCGATGAGGGGGTGATTTCTATTTCGCCATATTTGTTTTCGCATTCGCCAATGAGCGCATCAACCATATCGGGCAGGCCTGTGGCGCTGTAATGGGCAAAAAATTGCCGGATTTCCTGCCCAGACAACCCCCGACCCATCGCCTGTTGTATGGCTTCGCGCGACAGATGAAAACGGGTCATGACATCTTGTGTTTTAAGATCGGCCAAAGCACACAGGGTTAAATAACGCGAACAGGGCAAATCGGGCGGGGACAGAATTTCATAATTGGGTTGAACCACAAATTTGGATTGTGGGTTTTGCGGGGGTATTCCGTCTAACAATAACTCGTTAAATTGATGGTGTACCAACGCAGAACCCGCGCGTGTCATTTGAAAAACGGCCTGGGTTCCCTGGTGGAGCGGGCATAAAAAGGCTTCTGCATTCCCGATGTGCACCACGCCCATCCATGTTAAGGCTGCGCTGAGCATGCGCCTTAAAAGCTCGTCGGCCGTAGTGCTGCCGGTAACCAGGTTGCGCACGCTGCTCGGGGTTTCAGCAAATTGTTTGAAGCGTTCGGAAAAGCGCATCAGGAATTGATAAAAAGAAGGATAAGTCATCCAAGTTTCGGGTTCACAGCTTTGCAGCCCTTTTGCGATTTCTTTGCGCAAATCTTGCAGATTATTCAAACGGGGGCTGCGGGCATTTCTGCCCGTTCTATCGGCAGCCCACTCGTTCCAGCGATCAGTTTCTAACCATAATAAAAATAATGTTTTGCGTATATCAATAACTTGCTCTAAACGCATTCCGGCTTCAGGTGCGGTTTTCCAAATGTTGCCGTCTGCCTGTACCAGGCCGGATGTTTCGGCAAATAAAGAAAGAAATTCAACATAACCCGGATCGGCCTGGCCATGGCAAAAATGCGTCGCATCGCGCAGGTCTCCTTTGGGAATGCCTCCGCGCTTGAGTCGGCGCGGCCATTTGCGTTCAATCAATCCAAGCAATGTGGCCAGGTCATGCAACAGATAGGGGGCATTGTTATGGATGGTGGGTGGGGCTTTGGGAACCACTTCAATCACATGAGAAAGCTGGCTTTCAAGCTGTCCGCCCTGATTTTGGGCAATGTGGCACAACACCCGGCGCAAGTCAGGAGCAATGGCAATGGGTGCATGTGTGCGCGTGAGATCTTCATTGGGCGCGTGAAAAAACGGCGTTTTCCACAACAAATCTTCAAGGTCGCGGGTCATCTCCTCGCCGAGTGTTTGAACGACTTCCTGAAATGTGGCAGATTCTCGCGTCAAAAAGAAATCGAGTATGGTGCGTTTGTCTTCGGAGAGGGTTTGGAGATATTGCTTGAGGGCATCGGATAATAACAGGGCATTGTGAATGGTTCGAATGATCAAGGGCCGCCGGGTATCGGTGATGGGAAGGGTCATTTTTTGTGCGAAGGTTCGCAACAAACCTATCGACATGGGTTTCATGATACTGCGCAGGCGGCCTTGATCGGTTTTAGGCACGGGAATGGATTTGAGCAAGGCATCGGGAATGCCCACCAGCGTGCCACCTGTTCCCAGCGTGATTGTATCGCGAAAAACCAGACCGGCCTGGGTTAGGGTGGTGAGTTGGGCATGAAAACGATGGACAAAACCGTCAAAGAGTTCTTCAATGGCTTCTTCTTCCAGCAATTCTCCGCCTTCGGCGGAAAGGGCAATAACCACATTGCGCTGTTCGGCAGTCAGGGCGTGGAGCCGGGCAAACACATTTTTGGGATCGGGCAAAAATCGACACAGCAGGTCAATGAGGATGGTTTTGTTGCTGTGAGGTTCGGCTGTGAATCCCGATATTTCGATCATCTTTTTGAGATCAATGAGGGATTGCTGGCTTAATATAGTTCTCAATTTCATATTTTACTGAACGATAAAACTGACAATGTAAATGTGGAGAATTTCGCCCGACGGAAGAAAGTCATTCAGGGCGAACCGAAGTTCGTCTTTAATAAATTCGCGATCTTCTGGAGAATCCAGTTCCTCCAATTTTTTTGACGATAACACAGCGATCACGGCATCTCGCAGTTTGGGGTTCTGGTCTTTGAGGATGTCTTTCACTTTGGAAGGTGAAACGCCCAGAGTAAGTTCGGTTTTGATAAATCGAAATCCTTGATCTCCAACAGAATCGGCCGGGTTGACCAAAAATTCTCCCAAATCGCGATAGATACTTTCAGGCTCGTCGCTGACCGCAATGGTTTCCTGGACTTCTTTTAATTCCTCAGGCGGTGGGCCAGACAAGCGCTGAATCACCACATTGTCAACCAGAATATAAACAAGGATGGTTTGGCCAAGCACAACCAGAATGACCAGAGGCATAAAACGGTTCATGGCAGTTGAGGGTCGATTTGTTGAAAGTGAGAGGGCAACCGACAATATTGAAATATGCCGGAACAGATGAGCGGATTTAAATAGTTATAAGTCATTGTTTGGAAAGTGGATATTAAAAAAGAAAATAGAAGAAAAAAAGATATTGTCAAGAGCGGACAAACATAAAAAGCCCGCAGACAACGGGTTTGTCTGCGGGCCCTTCGGGTAACAACAAGGAATTTTCAACCCACCTGTGAGATATTGGGCTTTTGGCGCCGGTGGGATGCGCCGCCCATTAAAACCTATTGGAGCAAAGTCAGCGCATTTTGCGGGATGGCATTTGCCTGGGCAAGCAGAGATGTGCTCGATTGCACCAGGATTTGCGCCCGGGTAAATTGCGACACTTCTTCGGCCATATCAGCATCGCGGATGGTCGATTCGGAAGCCTGAACATTTTCAGCTGTGTTTTCAAGGGCTCGAATGGTAAACCCAAGGCGATTTTGAATGGCTCCCAAATCGCCGCGTTGTTGGGCAACGGTATTGATGGCCACATCAATGTTATCCATTAGTGACCGCGCTGCGGAGATGGTGCTGACCGATGCGCCTGCCAGGTTGAGATAGGTACCAGTAGCCCGCATGTCTCGGATGCTGACCTCGAATCGGTCGGTGGATCTGTTGTCGGGGCCAATTTGGAAAGACCCACCTGTTCCTGCATCAATTTGAAAGGTGAGGCCATCTAACTCACCATCGCGATATCCATCGGTGGCTGGGGTATAGGTGTAGGCGTCGCGTTTGTCAGAAAGGGTAAATTGAATGCCCAGGCGGTCAAAATTGGCCAAAATGCTGCTGTTGGTTGCCACCACGCCGCCTGTGGCTCCGTCGGCATCTAAGGCGGGACCTAATGCGATGGTTTGGGTGATCACACCATTGCCAAGGGTGAGTTGATTGTCGGTGTTGCTGCTATCGATAAAGGTGTAAGCGCCTGCTGCGGCCGCTGTAATGGCCACATCAACCACGCCGGTGGTGTTTGATGCCAAAGCCGTAGAGATGGTTG
>CAXNEV010000381.1:0-4197 GCA_964200925.1 Candidatus Latescibacterota bacterium
AAACTGAAGTGTTTTGGAATAGTGGACACACCCAGAAGCAATCCTGTATTCACTTGTTGATGACCATATCAATTCACAGTGCTGCCCAAGTCTTGAACACAGTGAAGAATGTAAAGAGTTCAGGATGACACCAGATGGTCGCGATCAAAATGGTGCATTGAGATATGAGCACTATATTTGAAGGTGATTTCAACAAGGACGATATTTATAAAAAGCACTGGTCTTGATATGAGCATGAATGTTCATTATATTTTGTTTGAATGTTATTCCTTTCCTCAATAGTTTCTATTCCTATGCCCATTTTTAAACTTGATCTAAAAGGACAAGGATTGCTTCCGCAAACAACGCCGATCAGAGATCTGGTTGAGTTTCTTTCTCATATTGAAACCAGTGTTCTTGAAACGGCCCGTAAATTCGACGTTGAGATGACTGAAGGCGAGGTTTCGCTTTCCCTGGTCGAGATTGAGGAAGGAAGCAATCGGCTTTCAATTGCTGTGGCTCCTGTGCTTGTTTCTGCCATTCAAATGGTTACTGAAGCTGTGAGGAATGAGAATTACAGCCAGCTTCCACCCAGAGCACATCAATCGCTATATGCCATTTACTTACAAGCATCAAAGCGTGGATGGGAGGTTTCTTTACAGGAGGGAGAAACGCTTGATATGGCACAGGCAATGATTTCAGTTGAACACCCTGTTCCAAAACCTGGGCCAGAACTGGTCAATGGCACAACCACCGTTTTTGGCAGATGTATCAGAGTGGGAGGGGCAGAACCCAGAGCGGATGTACGCCTGTCTAACAGGACACGTCTTTTACATGTAGAAGTGACAGAACCTATCGCCAAACAACTCGCCAAAAACTTGTATGAAAATGTCGCCATTACCGGTGAGGTCTGGTGGGATGCCAGTTCATGGGAGATTGTGCGCTTAAAAGCCCACCGGGTTGCAAATTTTCAGGCAGGTTCAATTTCTGAAACTTTCAGAGAAATGGCCGAAATTATTGGTGACAGATGGTCTAATGTCGATGCTGAACAGTTTGTTGCCAGTATCCGATCTGACAGAGAGGATGAAGAAAACAGATGATGAAAATTATTGCACGGGTTTCAATGCGTAAAAAGCAAAAGCGTCGGTCTCTATCACCGACGCTTTTGCTTTGAATGGCCGTCTGTTCATCCGTCCGTTCAGGGGTTTTGCGTTTGAGGCAATCACATCTCTGTGTCGGCAAGCTTCTCCCACAGGTGATTCTTGGCGACTTTCCGCAGATCTTCTTCCATGTGCATGAATTCGATGTTAATGGCAGAAGCTGCGGCAACGATAATCGGATTTTCAGGTGGATGTTGGCCTTTCTTGAGCATCTCCTGTTTCAACCGGTTTCGGCTGAGGCTCATCCGCCTGGCATTTGGCGGATTTGCTTTTAAGGCCCGAATAGCGGCATCCGATAAATGAATGGAAAGCTCTTGTCGCCGGTCTTCATTTCTCGATCCCCTCAGATACATTAATCTGTCATAAACCGCATTGGCAATCACGTAGCGAAACCAGTTTTCCCAGGTGCGTTCTGCGGGCGTTTGCCAGAATCGGGACTGTGGAATCTCCTCCTCATGATCCCAATCTTCGTCTTCGTCATCGTCCTCCTCGTTATCGTCGTCCCAATCCTCTTCCTCATTCCGAGGGATATAAGTTGCAGCCGTGTTGAAAAGCTGGTTCCAGATGATCCAGGCCGTCAGACAGGCGAACATGCTCAGCAATGTGTTTTCGAACAAAGAAAAGGGCAAAAAAAGGGTCAAAACCCAGCCGATACCCATAGAAATACTGATGACAAGGGCAATGCTGATTGTTCCTGTAACCATGAGCCAGAGAGCGAATCTCAGAAATTGTATCACGATAAATACCCCTTTTTTCAGGTAATTTTTACCCTGCAAAAATCGCGCGGTTTGAAATGCCGCAAATGTAGTCTTTTTGCATGAAGCCGGGCACAAACTGGGCGGTGCGTCCCGATGGGGCCACGCCGGTGTAATAACCGGAAAATTGTTCGTTGAAAATTTTGAGGCGATCCCGACTATCGGCTGTGCTGCTGGCGGCAACGATATAGGCATTGTTGAACACGCCATTTTCTTTGAGGCCCTGGCCGCCTGCTTCTTTGATGTGGTTGTCGATGGTTTTGAGAATGGCATCGGCATTGTTGCCAGCCACGCCGCTTGTGAGCACTTCTGAAACCCCTTGTCGGCGAATGGCCGTCCAGGTGCTAAAGCCATCGACGATTTTTCCAGAACGATCAATGGTCATATCCCCTGTGACACAGCGCGGTTGAGGTTCGACAATGCCGTCGAGGTTGGGAATGCGCGAGACGGGATAAATTTTGCCTGCCGGGCGATGGTCGCCAAAATAATCGGCCACGACCTGGCGCACCATTTCGATGCGTTCCCATGTTTTGGCGGGGTTGTCATCTATTGCAACGAGAACTTCCAGCCATGCGGTTTGTTTTTTGAAATCGACCCCTTCTGCGGCCAATTTTTTCTCGTATTGTTCAACAAGCACAAATTCCATTTCTTTTTTGAGATCATCTCCAAGTGTCGTCACCATGTTGCCTTTGGCATCCTTGTGTTGTACAGATGCGCCGCTGGGTTGATGGTCTGTCCATGCGCCATAGTTGATTTTGCCATTGCCAAAAGTAATGCCTTCGCCTTTGATGGCTTTGATTTGCACCTCAAACCGCGCTTTGGGATCTGGAAATCCTTCGGAGTGGGTGAAGCGGGCCATGCGGTTGGATTTGAGTTCACACCCGGTAACGGCATGAATCATAGGGCCATAAACGGCGTTGAAGGCATCGCGATACGCGGCACAGTCTTCTTTGCTGCCCGAGGGTGTGGTCCAGAGCACGTCGGTTTTGTACACATCGCCCCAGTTGGCCCCGCCGCGCGATAGGCCGGGGTTGAGGTTTAAAATGGTGCCAAACCACTGGGAACCGAGTTCTTGTGAAAACTGGGTGCCTACGTTGCCGCTGGGTTCAATGAGGCGCACAATCTGGTTGTCGTTGTAGGTGATCACCACTTCTGCGGTGCTGCAAAAAATGGAAATGGGTTTGTGGCGAATAATGCTGACCTGTGCCATGTTTACTTCCTTTCAAAAAATTTGCGGGCTTCGGCAAGAGATTCATGGTTGCCAATATCGAGAATTTCACCTGTGATCTTATGCGCATAAACGGGTTCTTGTTTGTGCAAATAAACGAGGAAATGGCCGGGGGCATCGGTCGTGCCGCCGCTGGTGAGATAAGTTTTGATGTGCGGCAAAACGCGCGACGGATAGATATAAAAAGGAGGCACGCCCCATTCGGATTTGGGCTGTTGGGGTTTTTCTTCAAAATCGATGATGCGGTTTTGGGCATCCAGTTGGGCAATACCCCGGCGTTTGCGGTCTTCAGGATCGCTGATGCGCCGCACACACACCCAGGATGCGGATTTGGTTTTGAAGGCCGTGACGAATTTTTGAAGGGGAAATTGCAAAATGTTGTCGGCGGCCAAAACGATGATGTCGTCGGTGATGTTTCGCTGTTCAATGGCAAATTGAATGTCACCCACCGCACCCAGGCGGTCGTCATTGGAGGTGGTGCCGTCGTCGAGAATGTCAAAACGCAATCCGGTGTGGGCTTGTTGACCATGGCGTTTGTGGGTCTGGCGTTGCCTGGCCCAGTTGGTAAAAAAATTGTGAAACCGGTGGTTGGTAACCAGGTAGGCATGGTCGATGTCGGGAATGGTTTTGAGTTGATCAACAAGGTGATCCAGAATGGTTTGTCCACCCACATCCAGCAGAGGTTTGGGAAAGTTTTCGGTCAGGGGATAAAGCCTTGTGGCATATCCGGCAGCGAGGATGATGGCTTTCACAGGATGCGCGCTCCATCGTCGGGTTGGCAGGTGAATACCGGGGCATTTTGCGATAGCTCCGGGTATTTTTTTGCATAGGTGGATTGAACATGCGCAACAGCCGATTCGCTTTTTTGGGGATCGACAAATGCCACACAACACCCGCGAAAGCCAGCTCCGCTGAATCGCGCACCATACACACCGTCTGTGTGGATGAGCATGTGATACAGGTCGATGAGCGGCGGGCTGCCGCATTCGTAATTTTCAATGGAACTTTGGCCCGATTCGGCCATGAGATGACCGAATGTTTTAAGATCGCCTTTTTGCCAGGCTTCTACCCCTTT
>CAXNEV010000382.1:0-4162 GCA_964200925.1 Candidatus Latescibacterota bacterium
TGCGTTTTTGGCCATCACGGCACCCATGGTCTGTCGCCAATTGCCCAACGATATGGTGAGTTTTGCCGGCAATGCCGTGGGGGCCATCGCCGTGCGCATTGTCGGCAACCGGAATTCTGTTGAGCCCGTGCCGTTGCAGCGTTTTATCACCGCCCTTCTCAAATAATCAAACGAGGAACACCTATGCGAGAACTGACGTATGGACAGGCGATTCGGGAAGCCCTCGAACAGGCCATGGAAATTTCGGAAGACGTGTTTGTGATGGGCGAAGGCGTGGATGATCCGGGGGGTATTTTTGGATCGACACTGGGCTTGAAAGAGCGCTTTTCAAACAAACGCGTGATGGATTTGCCCCTGTCTGAAAACGGATTCACCGGCATTGCAGCCGGAGCCGCACTTGGGGGCATGCGCCCGGTGGTGGTTCATCAGCGCATGGATTTTTTGTTGCTCACCCTCGACCCCATGGCCAATCACGCCGCCAAGTGGCGCTACATGTTTGGGGGCAATGGTGGGCACATGCCACTCACGGTGCGGGCCATTGTGGGCAAAGGCTGGGGACAGGCCGCACAGCACTCTCAGAGCCTGCAAGCGCTTTTTGCGCATTTTCCGGGGCTGCGCGTGGCCATGCCCGCCACGCCCTTTGATGCCAAAGGCCTGCTGCTTGCCAGCATTTTTGGCGAAGACCCGGTGGTTTTTATCGAAGCCCGATCCTTGTACAACAACACAGGCCCCGTGCCCGAAAACCCGTATATTGTGCCGTTTGGCCAGGCATCGATTCGCCGCACGGGAAACGATGTCACCCTGTTGGCCACCTCTTATCTGGTGCCCGAAGCCATTGATGCGGCCAAACATCTCGAAAAACAGGGCGTGGATGCCGAAGTCATCGATTTGCGCACAGTTTCGCCCATCGACGATCAAACAATCATCACATCTGCCCAAAAAACGGGGCGCGTGGTGGTGGTTGATTCCGGCTCGCGCACCTGTGGCATTTCCGCAGAAATATCCGACCGGATCATGCGCGGGGCTTTTCACGCTTTAAAAGCACCCGTTGAGCGCGTCACACTGCCCGATGTTCCCACCCCGTGCAGCAGCGCTTTGGAAGCCGCATTTTATCCGACAGCCCAAACCATCCTAACCGCCGTTGAACGCCTGATGGCCGCTTAACTTCAGGAGATCCCAATGACGCCATCCTTAACCATGATTGTGCCTGCCCTCAATGAGGAAAAACACCTGTCCAACACTGTGCATGAAGCCATTGATGCCATTGATGGCCTGGTGAGCGATTATGAAATTCTCATTTTCAACGACGGCAGCACCGACCGCACCGGTGAAATTGCAGAAGCCCTGTCTCAAAAAAATGCCCGCATTCATGTCATCCACCATGAAATACCGCGCGGACTGGGATATGGTTATAAAGCCGGTGTGCGTTTGGCCGACAAAACACACGTTTTGCTGGTGCCAGGTGACAATGAACTGCGCCAGGACTCGATTCAGGACATGTGCAAAAACATCGGCCAGGCCGACATTGTATTGACCTATGCAAATAATCCCGAAATTCGCCCGCTGTCGCGCCAATTCATTTCGCGGTTGTTTTCCGGGATTGTTCGCAAAGCCTCGGGCCTCAAAGTGCGCTATTTCAACGGCCCAGCGCTCCATCGCACCGATCTGGTGCGCCGGGCTCTAACCGAAGTCAGCGATGGGTTTGCCTATCAAGCCGAAATTCTGGTGCGCATGATTCAATCGGGTGCCACCTATGTGGAAGTGGGCATGTATTTAAACGCGCGCCCCGAAACCAGCGCCTTTAGGATGGCCAATGTGATAAATGTTTTTACCAATATTATCAAACTGTATTATCGCCTGCGCTGGCACAAAAATCCGCTTGTTGCGCCCTACACTCAAAACCTGCCGATGGACATAAAACACGTTGGAACGTTGGAACGTTAGAACGTTGGAACGTTGGAACGTTTAAACGCGCAAACGCGCAAACGCGCTTTCATCTATCGTCAAAAATTCATGTTTGTTATCTGAAATACCATAGAAATTTTTATGCACACCAACATACCAAAAAAACAATCCATGTGGCAACGGCCAGCCCGTTTGTCAACCCTGTTGATCTTAGTCGCACTGTTTTGTTATGCCACATCCATCCGCGACGGGCACGACTGGAGCGGTGATCATGCCCAATACATTTTGCATGCACAGGCTTTGTTACAAGGGCACCCCTATGCCCCGCCGCCCGGTTATATCCACAATCCCTATCTGTCCTGGACAACCCCGGCCTACCCGGTGGCTTATCCGATAGCCATTGCCATAGCTATGGCCATTTTTGGACTCAATTTTATTGTTTTAAAATTTCAGGTCGTCTGTTTTTTTGTGGCGGGCCTGTGGGCCTATTGGCTTCTGTCAAAAAAAATACTGCCACCCTGGGCCGCATTGGGAGCGTTATCTGTGGTGGCTTTTAGCCCTTACTACTTGAAATTTTCCAACAAAGTACTCTCCGACATCCCCTACCTGTCGGTCTCTGTGTTCGCGGTTTTAGCCGCCCAATTTTTTTTCGACAAACGGCCATCCCTCTATCGGGCAAGTGGGTTAACCGCTTTATTGATTTTATCCCTCTGTTTTCGCACGGCCGGTGTTGCACTGGTATTTGCCGTGCCCGCCTATGCGCTTTTTTTCAAGCGTTCCCATCTCATTGCAGCCCTGCTGATCGCCGTTGCATCAATGGGTGCGCTCACGCTCATCTCGTGGAACCTCGTCGGGTTTTATTTGAACCAAACCGATGCACATCCCGAAAGAATCATCGCGTGGTTTTGGGGCAATCTGCAAAGCTTCCCATTCCATCTCATGCGATTTTTAGCGCTCTATCCAAAACTCGACACCCCCATGGGCGATCTAATCAATTATGGCTTGAGCACCGCATGTCTTGTGTTATGTGCCCTCGGCATTTTTTACAGAATGCGCACCCGAAAACTGGCCTATTGGGATGTGTATGTCGCTTTTTACCTCGGCATGATTTTGGCCTATTCGCTGTTGCGCACCCGATATTTGATTCCGCTGATCCCATTTTTAATCCTTTATGCAACCATCGGTCTTCGGGTCTTCAGCACATCAACATATCGCTGGATCAAACAGAAAAACAAATGGCGGCCCCCATACAGGCGTTTTTACCGATGGGCATTTTTCATCCCAGCCTTCATCTATGCCCCGTTGTTTGCCGCCTACTGGATGCACTATACCTTTTGGCCTGCCACCCCGGAAGCCAATATGCTCAAAATTCCAGAAGTTCAGGCCCTGTTTGCAGAAATAAAATCGCCAAAATACAACATCACCGGTGCCATTTTTGATCGCCCGCGTGTGTTAACGCTGTTCACCGGCATCCCCGCCACCACGTGTTTTAATGCCGATCTCTACTGGCAACAAACCGTCACCTGGGACTTGCCCAAATTGCTCGACCTGTCGCAGCAAGGCAACATTTCGCACCTGATTCTCGACCAGAACCAATCGGCCACTTACAAAGCCCTGTCCCATATTGTAGAAGCCCACCCCGAACATTTTTTACATGTCTATCACAACGCCGAATACGACATGTATCACATTCGCGTTTCTCCACAGCTTTCATCGGGCAACTGATCCTTTATGTGTGGCATTGTCGGCATCTTCCATTTTGACCCGTCAGCACCGGTTTCCGAATCAGTGCTCAAAGCCATGTGCCAAACGCTGGTGCATCGCGGCCCCGACGATGACGGTTATTTCATCAAAGGCTCAGTCGGTCTGGCCATGCGCCGCCTCAGCGTGATCGACCTCAATACCGGCCATCAGCCCCAAACCAATGAAACAGGCTCATGCCACATTGTGTTTAACGGCGAAATTTACAACTATCCCGAACTTCAAAAACGCTGTGTCACCCATGGTCACCACCTCAAAACAACGGGGGATACCGAAACCATCCTGCACCTGTATGAAGACCTGTCAGACGATTGTGGACACCCATTAAATGGCATGTTTGCCTTTGCCATTTACGATGCGCCCAAACGCCGATTGTTACTTGCCCGCGACAGGCTGGGCATCAAACCCCTGTATTATGCACACATTCCCGCTGGCCTGATCTTTGGCTCTGAAATCAAAGCCCTTTTGGCCCACCCCACCATTTCCCGCACCCTCG
>CAXNEV010000383.1:0-4159 GCA_964200925.1 Candidatus Latescibacterota bacterium
CCCCCCCCGGACTTTTGGCTGTGGTTACCAACTTGAAATTGGATGGCAATATCACTGGACAATTGGTGTTGAATCAGGATAAGAGTTATCAATCAGATTTGACATTTGCCGTTAAAACCTCTTTTTCCATTTCTCTTCTCGGCACGCAAGTGCCTGTGGCTTTTGATGTCAATCAGGTTGAAAAATCTAAGGGAACGTATAAAATATCGGGAAACAACCTGATTTTGTTGCCCGATAGCATTGGGGCTGTGCCCGATACGGTTGCATTTACCGCATCGGGTGATTCTTTGCATCTGATTCAACCGGCTCCTCTGGGTTCCTACCAAAGCCTGGTGGCTGGTTTTGGCGCACCGCTGGCGGTTGTCAGTTTGTCGCGGCTGGGTCAACCTCCGGTTTCTGGCCCTATAACAGCCGATTTTTCTGGTGATGGGCTGGTTGACTTTACCGACTTCCTATCCTTTATTTCCCATTTTGGGGCAAAAACAGGTGAAACTAAGTATGACGCTCTTTTTGATCTGAACAAAGATGGGGCCATTGATTTTTCCGATTTTCTCAGTTTTGCCGCACAATTTGGCCAACGAAAATAAGAGTCTGTTATCCGACGCTATGGAGGGTTCATGCGGGTACTCATTGTCGATGACGATCAAAATGTTCAGCATTTTTTGCGCACCAGCATGGCAGCTGTGGGTGTTGAGCACATCGAAGCGGTATCTACCGGGGAAGATGCTTTGGGCAAAGCCGTATTAAATGTGTACGATCTGGTTACACTGGATATCAAAATGCCCGGAGTCAGTGGTCTGGACATCATTTCTATGATTCGCGGCATGATGCCATGGGCTGTTATTGCCATTGTTTCAGGTTATCCTGAAGAAGTGACGGAGATGGCCAAAGAACATGCCGATCTGGTGCTTGCAAAACCTGTTCGGTTTGAAAAGGTTCAACAGTTGGTCAAATTGACTGGCGAACTCGTGGCCAAGCGCGCTTCCATTCGCGAAATGGGTGATGAATTAGACGAGTAATGGGGAGATTGTCGGGCATGGCGCAATCAGAAGACAGCAAAAATCCTCCACAACAGAATGACGAGGCTGTGACGGTTAACGAAGTGACGATGGACGGGGGAACCGTCGACTTTCGCGACCGTTCGGGCATTGTATCGGGAAATGTGTATCGAGGCGGGGTGATACGCGGAGATAAGCAATTAACGGTTGAAGGACAAGTTGTGGGTGTGCCCGAAAGCCGTTGTAGTATCGAAATGGGTGGAAATATCCAGATTGAAAACGCGGCTGTCGGGGCCAGAATTTCAGGGCGCAACGTGGTTATTATGGGCAATGCCGACGCGTGTCAGATTCAGGCGGATAACGATATCGAAATTCATGGGAATTTTACAAATGGGCAGGTGGTTTTGGGCTCCCGGTCGGGAGACATTCGCCGTGTGAATCAATTGCGCATAGAAGAGCGGTTGGCCGATTTGCGGGTGAATGAACTCAAAGTTCAAACCAGCCTGGCGGCCCGAAAATTTATACGCGATTACCCGCAGGTCGATTTGCGAATGGGAAATATTCTGGTGCCCCAACGCCGCGATTTGCGGGTTGATTTGAGACAGTTTTACAATGCTGTTGAAACCGCCGATGTTGACAAAGTGGATCGCGCCTTAGAAGAGTTTTACATGCGTGTTGTCGTGGGCATGCTCACGCGGAACAACAAAAATTATATTAGCCGCAACCCCAGCCGCCACAAGATTTTTTTGAAAATGATTGAAGAATTGCGAAAACACATGTTGAAAATTCGCGAGCTGGATAAATACCAGGAACGCGTTCGCATTTTGCGGCGCGATAACCACGAATTGCTCGAGTCTTTAAAAAACCCCGACCAGCCGCCCCAGTTTCGCGTTGGCGGCACCGTGGGGGGGGGCGTTATTGTGCGATTTTTCCGTTTAAAGGGCTTTCAAGAAACGCCGAGTAATACTGTGGAGATTGACCGTGAAACAACAGAGGCGCGCGTGGTTAGCCTGGAAAATAATGAAGGCTTAACCCTTGAAATCACCTCTCCTGACGGCGAAAAAAGCGTGCAAAAAATAGAGGGAAACACGCTGTCAAACGGCAAGTTTGTTCCCAGTGGGGATTCCATTGTGTGGCGGCCAGTGACCTGATGGTGGGTAAGGTTTTTACATGACAAAACTATTCATCAGCCTCTGGTTGATGGTCAAATTGACCAGCCGGGGTTTGGAACTGGATCGCGATTTGTTTTTGCTGTTGTGGCGCAATCAGCCGGCGATTGAAATATTTGAAGAAGACATGGCTGCACGTGTGCGTCGGCTTGAAGTGCAAATTGATGCGGTGTTTCCATTTTAAAAATTTGGGGAATGCACCTCATGAGTAAACGCATTTGGACAATTGTGATGGGTGTGGGGCTTTTGTTGTGCGGGATTTGGCATGCTCCAACAAGTGCCCAGCCCAGCCCTTTAAAATCGGGCAGTGTGCGAGAAATTTTTGACGAAGCGCAGCGGTATCATCTGGGCACAGACCGACCGGTTGACTATCGGCAGGCCTATACACTTTATCAAGAGGTGGTGAAACGCGACCCCCAATATAAAGATGCTTACTACCATATGGCACATATCAGCTTTGCCCAAAAACGCTATGATCTTGCGGCTGAATATTATCAGCGCGTGCTTAGATTGAACCCTCAAGATGCCGATGCGCAGAACAATTTGGGGGCCGTGTATCAATTCCAAGGAAAAACAGAAGAGGCCAAAATGGCTTATCAAAGGGCTTTAAGCCTCAATCCCAAATTGGCCCAGACATATTATAATCTGGCATTTATTTTTTTTAAAGAAGGCGAAAAAGAAAAAGCCGCAAAAGCGGCTGATCAGGCTTTGGCACTGGAGCCCGACAATCAAGATTTTGTCAGATTGGCAGCCAATATCAAGGGAAATATGGGCAAGCTCGATGGAACCATATTTATGGTGTTGGGCGGCTTATTGATCCTTGTTGCTGGTTGTTTTTTGCTTTTTCGCAGGCGAGGTCGTTAATGCAGAAAAGCTGGAATTTTGGGATCGGTTTTTTGGTTTTATTCTCGATGGGCTTGCCGGGATATGCACAGGAAGGAGGCTGGGCCGGGCCATTGCCCGATACGTCAGCGGTACATCTGGTGCCCGATCTTCGCCCCGCTCTGGTCGAACTTGAAAAAGGCAATACAGGCTCAGCCATTGTTGCCTTGCGCGAAGTGGTTCGATTGCACGAAAATCACATTCAGGCTTTGCGGTTGTTGGCCAGTGCGTATTTGCGGATAGAAGATTATGACCAAGCCCTGGAAATATGTCGAAAAATTGCCGCGCTTGATTCATCCGATGTTAACACAAAGGTTGCGTTGGGGTATTTGTATCAAAAATTGAACAACCTGAGCATGTCCGAACAACACTATCAATCGGCACGCCAAATGCGCCCCGATTTGATTCAAGTGTACCAGGGTTTGGGATGGATTTATTTGCAAACAGGGCGTCTGGAAGATGCGCTGAAGATGGTTTCAGAAACCACCACGCGGGCACCCAATTATGCACCAAACTATATTTTACAAGGACGTGTATTGATGGCACAGGGACTTTTTGAGGAGGCTGCCATTGCTTATAATCGCGCATTTGCCCTGCAGAGCAGTTTGCGCGAAGAGTATGGCATTTTGTTGCAGGAACTGGGGCTGAGGCATCGCGTTGGGCATTAACGGGTTATTTCAATAAAAACTCAATGGGCATTGTCATCCAAACTTTTCGCCGTTCACCAGCATGTTTACCCGGTCGAAAGCGAAATTGACTGGCGGCTGAAAGCGCGGCATTTCGAAATATTGCGGGGCCATCTACAATGTCAACACGTTCGACATTTCCCTCTTTATCCACCAGCACTTTGACCATAACTTTGCCCTCAATGCGTTTTTTGCGCGCTTCTTCCGGGTATTCGGGGGTCACAATGCGAATGGGGTGCGGTTTGTAGTCAATTTCGGTATAGTCGATTGGTTCATCGGAAACTGCTCCAACTGGGCCTTTTAAACCGGGCAGAGTGGGCATCGAAATGTCTGAAATGCTGTCAAAATCCAATTCGGTGGATTCAATGGTGACATCATCGGGTACATCTTCTCCTTCAACGGCCAGCGGCACCTGAGGTCGAGG
>CAXNEV010000384.1:0-4150 GCA_964200925.1 Candidatus Latescibacterota bacterium
TGGCACAGGTCGCGGTGCAGAGCTCGGAATTTTGATCAAAGGCGGTGATGTGCTTGAAACTGCACACCGTCTCAATGCCATCATTCTTGACAAAACCGGCACCCTCACCACGGGCATTCCAACGGTCACCGACATAATCCCTGCGCAAGATCAAAATATAGATTCTGTTTTGGCATGGGCGGCCTCTGCCGAACAGGTATCCGAACACCCTCTGGCTCAGGCCATTGTGCGTGCCGCACAGGAAAAAAGTCTTCCATTTTATCCCGTCACACAATTTAACGCACTGACTGGTTCGGGTATCCGCGCAAAAATAAAAGGCGGCAGCCTCTTGTTGGGCAACCGCCGATTAATGGGCGAACACCATATATCTCTAAATGCCCTGCAACCGCACGCAGAAGCACTCGAAACCGAAGGCAAAACAGTCGTTTTTCTCGCCATCAACAATCAGTCAGTGGGTTTGATCGGCATTTCCGACACTCTCAAACACGATGCTCAAGATGCCATTGATGATTTGCACATGCTCGGCCTTGAAATTGCCCTGATTACCGGTGATAACATGCGCACGGCACAGGCTGTGGCCCAAAAACTCGGCATTGATCGCGTATTGGCCGAAGTGTTGCCTGAAGACAAAGCCCATCAGGTTACTTGGCTTCAAAACGAAGGCAAAAGTGTGGGCATGGTTGGTGATGGCATCAACGATGCGCCTGCTCTGGCCTGCGCCGATGTGGGCATTGCCCTTGGCACAGGCACAGATGTGGCCATCGAAAGCGCGGGTATTACGCTTATGTCTGGCAAACTGCTTGGCATTGGCACAGCCATTCGTTTATCGCGCCAAACCATGCGCATTATCCGCCAAAACCTCTTCTGGGCTTTTGCCTATAATATCCTGCTTGTTCCCGTTGCGGCTTTTGGCCTGCTCAATCCCCTTGGAGGACCTATGTTGGCTGCTGCTGCCATGGCCCTCAGCTCTGTTACCGTCGTCACCAATGCTCTGCGTCTGCGCTACTTTATACCAACAAATACAAAGATTTGAAAATTTGGATTGATCTCCTACCAACTTCCTGCCTAATTTTCACTTTTGCCTTCCCACGTAGCCCATAACCCCCTTAAAAACCCGTTCTGCATCCTGATCGCGCTGTTTGTGAAACCGCAACGCCCAGGCCTCCCCTTTGTCATGAACATTGCGAATTTCTATTAAAATTTCAGCATGAGCCTGATTGTTTTGCAACACCGCTAAGTTGCGTCCCTGGATTTGCGCCGACAATCCTGGTTCGTCTATCGCTTTTTGCATAACCTTTGCAAATGCCCGCGACCTTGTATCCACTTTGCCGCGATAATCCAGATAAATCACCAATGGCCCTTTGGGGCGGTTGGGGCTATTATCGGCATGCAGAGAAATAAACAGTGTGCGATTCTGTCGAGCCCCTTTAAAAAAGTGGTTGGCAATGCGCACGCGCTGATAGATATTGGCAAGCATAGGGCGCACAACCTGTGATTTTTTTTGGTTGATTGTGGCGTCGTTATAGACTTCATTTTGTTCATGAACAAAGGTCATTGTAGCCCGCAGATTCTCCCGGATGAGATGATTGGGGCTAATCACGGTTAATTCAACCTGCGCCCCTTGATATCGCAATTTTTTATAAAGCCGCAATGCAATATCATAAACATATTCATCTTCTACCACATGTATCGGCCGATCCTCACCATCGGTATTGGATACAATCGCTCCAGGATCATGGCCGCCATGTCCGGGATCTATAATGATTCGCCACCCTTTTAGCAGTTGTTTCTGTCGGCTACTTTTTTTTAATTGGGCATCAATTTCATCATTAAAAATCGCCAGGAGAATTTGCGCTTTGTCATAATCTTCTTGGGGCAACAGACGTGGTGTTTCACGATAGTTGCCGTGTTGTTGAACCGGGGCTGCGGGTTGATAAAAATAATATGGCCCATTTTCAGCAGGAATTTCTTCAGCTTGCGGTGGTCGCACACGCAGTTTTTGCCCCACAATAATCCGGTTAGAACGCAATCCATTGAGTTTTTTTAGCTCTGCCACACTTAAGTGAAAGTGCGCGGCAATCTCCAACAAAGTATCGCCTTTTTTAACCACATACGTAATCTGGGAACCCGGTGATCCCACCTGCAAAAATTGGTTTGCTCCCATGAAAGGAGACATTCCATCAGATATCTGATTCAGGCCCAGATTAAAACGCTCGGAAATGATCCATGAAAAATCCCCTTTTGGCATCTCATCTGTCTGCACACGGGCAAATAAACAGCAAGGCATTGCCAAGAGCAAATACACCACCAGATACAAACCCAAAGCATGTCGAAAAAAAAAGTACAAAAGAAATCTCTCGGAAGGTAAAAGGCAGAGGAATTGAAGCGACTTTCAGGGAGGTTTTCAAATAATAAGGGTTTTGATCCCATCAGACAAGAATGGGCACAAAAGAAATGGTTCTTTTAAACGATCATAAAATTTTAAAAATGAGGGTGTCAAAACGCAAAATTGGTTATATGCACCGTTGGAGTTGGTAAAATACGCCAATAAAAGATTCATGGTTTTGATTCTGATAATAGACATCTCATTAAAAAACAATATTTAATAAATTTTCAACAAATTGACAATATGGCACAGGTCTTGCAAAAACAACAAGCGTAAATCGTTTGTAAGCTTCAAACAATGAAAAACGCACGTGAAAGGAGCAAACTATGGCACGCGGTATCTTTGCAAGAATGGCCGACATCGTCAAAGCAAATTTGCACGATCTGCTCTCAAAGGCAGAAGATCCAGAAAAAATGATCCGCCAGATGATTCTGGAAATGGAAGAAGCCGTCAATAAAGCCACAGCATCTGTCGGCACAGCCGTGGCTAATGAAAAGCGTCTTGAGCGGCAAACCCTTGAAAAACAAGACCAGATCATTGCCTGGCAAAAAAAGGCTGAATTGGCCGTTGAGGCTGGTGAAGATGATTTGGCCCGTCGCGCTTTAGAGCGCAAAACCTCTCTCACTGAGGTTACATGCGATCTGGAAGCAGCCCTGAAGGAAAGCCGGCAAATCACCGTTCAGTTGAAACAACAACTTGCGCAACTCAAAACAAAACTCGAGGAAGCCCGCACACGTCAGGTTGCCCTGATTGCTCGCAAGCGCGTGGCCGATGCCCGCAAGCAAATTGCCAAAGGTTTATCTGGAATGGGCGATGATGCTTTTTCAAGCTTTGAACGCTTCCGTCAGCGCATTGAATCGGACGAAGCCGAAGCTGAAGCCCACATGGAATTGGCAACCGATCAAAACTCTCTGGATGATGCCTTTGCAAAATTAGAGCGCAAAGGCTCGGTTGAAGACGAATTGCAAGCGCTAAAACAAAAAATGGGGCGCAACAATGCGTGATCTTGAAAAACTTGCCGATGAAATTGCTCGAAAAATAGATCGGGCATTGGGTGATACCGAGCGCAAATTTCACAACAAATGGCAGCGGCAATGGAAAACGCAGGTGAATCATACCGCAGATGACCTGCGTTCCGTATCTCGCGAATTCAAACGTATGCCCAATCGGCTTTCAGATATAGCCACCGACGGGAGTTGTGCCATGCGATATCTCTTTGCTTATGGATTAAAAAGCTTGGCCTTTTTCATGGGCCTGGGGGGACTGATCGTAGCCGCAACAGCCATTGTATCTTATGGCCCCAGGGATATGGAACAACTCAGCGTTGGTTTAAGCCTGCTGGTTGCTGCCCAATTGATTTGGTGGGGCAGCAACCGCATCCGGCGATCTGCTGACCAGCGGGCCTATGCACGCGATCAATTGAAGATCTTGCGCCTGGCACGCGAAAAAGACGGCAGTTTGCCCGTATTGGAAACCGCAACAGAAACGCGATTAACCGTTGAAAAGGCCGAAGAAATCTTGCGCCAATTGGCCGTGGGAGGCCATGCCGAAATGCGCATCTCTGAGTCGGGCCTGGTTGTGTATCACTTCCCCGAAATTGAACGTTGGGACGAAAAGCGCTGGGCGCGTCCCGTTGATGAAATGTAGCAAATTAAAAGGGGAGGGAACCCATGATCGAAATTGGTGTGATGGTTGCGATGATTATTCTGGCATCGACACTACATAAATACGTTGAAAAACGCGGCAAGAGCGATCTGCCATCAG
>CAXNEV010000385.1:0-4145 GCA_964200925.1 Candidatus Latescibacterota bacterium
AACACCTGTCAAAATGTCTCTATCGCTGACAGGCCATCTTCTTTTGAGCATCCGCTGAAAAAATTCGCGGAAAATCAGCCTCCCGGCGTTTGAGGGACGACTTTTTGCCTACTTTTTGGTCGTTCAAAAAGTAGGTCGCCGAAGGCAAAAATGAACAATTGAAAGAAGGAAATGATGATACACAAAATCCGCGTGCTTTTCCTGTGCACGGGCAATGCATGCCGCAGTCAGATGGCCGAAGGCTGGACACGCCATCTCAAAAGCGATCAGATAGAAGCCCATTCAGCGGGCATTGAACCGCATGGATTAAACTCCCTCGCCGTCAAAGCCATGGCCGAAGCAGGTGTGGACATTTCCAACCATCGATCCAAACATGTTGACGAACTTAAAAACATGGCCTTCAATTATGTCGTCACAGTATGCGACCACGCAAGTGAACACTGCCCAATTTTTCCCGGCACGGCAAAAGTGATACACAAAGGATTTGACGATCCCCCGCGCCTGGCAAAACAGGCACAAACAGAAACCGAAGCGTTTAATCACTACCGCCGGGTGCGCGATGAAATACGGGCCTTTGTGCAATCGTTTCCAGAGGGTCTCACACAATAAAACAGGCACCAGAAGGTCAACCCATCTGATGCCTGATACACGCTCTTTCTGAACATTTTATTGCCGTTCAATTTTTTTTGCAATCTCGCGCCAGTCATAAAAATGAAACGTCCGGTCATTCGACATCGCCACAAACAGCCCATCGGGAAATTGGGCATTCAACCGCACAGAAGTCACATCTGACCCATCGCTGTTTTGTGTTGAAAGGGTTATCACGCCCACTTTGGCATGATCTCCACTGCGTTGAAAAATGTGAAACGCATTTCCCTGTTGATCCGACACCAGAATATAGCCCTGCCCATTGGGTTGTGTGTAAATAGAAACCCCTTCGCGATCTTCCACAAAGCCGTCTGTGCCAAAAACCATGAGTTCGCTTTCGGCATTGGGCGCATCGGGATCTGCCAGATACTTTCGAATGCCAAACACTTCATCTGAATAATATACAAAGCCCAGTTCGTCATCAACAACCACCGCTTCAATCTCGGCCATCCCGCTCCACCGTCCAAAAGCGCGCACCTTTTCAATGCCCAAACGATCTCCCCGATCCACCACCCGATATTGCCACAAATATCCCGATTTCGATCCGCTTTTTCGGCTTAAAATAACAAACACAGCCCCATCATCAGGCCGCTTGTAAAGCCCCACACCCATCACATCCGACTCTTCTTCCCCTTCAAACACATCTATGCCTTCTCCACCGTCCAATGAGGCCAGATCGGGCATGCGAAAAATAAAAATCTTTTCGGCATCGCGATCGGTCACCACCGCAATATCCACCCGCTGCCCATTGAGCATCACCCCGTATTCCACATCCACATTATTGGGCCGCAAAAGCTTTTCCTGCTTGGCAACCACCTTTCCTGAAAGGTCAAAAGCCAGCAGTTCGCCCCCTTTGTCCGTGCCTAAAATCAAACTCTGGGAGGGATCATCGGGGTGAACCCAAATGGCCGGATCATCCGAATCATCTTCAACCTCAGCACTGATAATCACAGGTTTAATGGGCGCGTCTTCTAAAAAAGCACATCCCAAAAACATCACGACAATGCCAACGACCCATCCTGCTTTTCTGATCTTATGCATCGCACCATCTCTTATTGGATCAATCATCGCTGTCTCCTGACAATAGGGTCATTTTCCCAGACCATGATACATGGTAAAGATGCGACTTTTTTGTGAACAGCCAAACAAAAAAATTCCGGGCCATTTTTCAACAGCCCGGAAGGTTACATGCCTCTATTTTTTTATTTACACATCAAATGCCAATTTTTTGCGTGATACATAGGAGATATTCAGCTTGCAGAGTTCGCGGTTGACATCATTGACAAAACGCAAAACAGCTTCCTGATCTTCCCAGCTTTGTACACTGCCCAGTGAAATGCGTTTTCCACCTGTTTCCAAAGAAACTTGAATATCGCCCAAAATACCCCGTTCACAACGCAGTCGCCTCATGATTCTGTCTCCTCGTTGCAGATGAGTTCAAACCTGTCCATAAATTGCCCAATGTATGGGGAAGAATCATTTCCAAAGCCAATATGAAAAATGTGTGTTACATCTATGTCACAGTGGCGTGAAAACTGCGTGACAATCATTTTTTTACGGTATTTTCAGCGCAAATGTCTATTGCCATTGCTGAATATCGTCGGGCAAAAAAAATCCGCTGCAATAAAATTGCAGCGGATTTTGTATTCAAAAAGCATCTTTTACATCACGGTCAGCAAATTATTGGTCGATCCAAATGAATTTGGAATCTGTTCGGCCTCTGGATCATTGTGCCATTCGCCATCGACTAAAAAGCGAAACTCATAAGCACCCGGTTCCAGCAACATACTGGTTTTCCAAGTTCCCTTGGCATCGCGCCTGAGCACACGCGTAGCAGGATCCCAACTGTTAAATGAACCGGCCAATTGCACTTTCTGCGCAGAAGGCGCACGCAATTTAAAAAAAATCCGACGTCGCGATGATTGTTTGCGGTCGTTTCTCCGCGGCATACTTATTCTCCTGTGAAATACAGTGGAAAAATCATGAAATTCTTTTGAGAAGAATGTAAGATTTTTCTGTTAAGAACGGGTTACAATTGTGTAAAAAATGGATGACAAAAACAACTGATCCCGCACACAATGTTACCAGAAGATACCACCCGTGTTACATTTGTTTGTCCATGAAAAATAAACGCGGAACAGGGCTGTCCCTATTCCGCGTTGATCAAAACCTGTTGCCCTCATGCTTTTGGCAATGTGATCCCAAAGGTGGACCCTTTGCCCAATTCACTTTCCACATATACGCGTTCACCCTGGGCTTCCATAATATGTCGAACAATCGACAAACCCAATCCCGTTCCTCCCATTGCCCGAGACCGCCCCTGATCGACGCGGTAAAACCGTTCAAAAATGCGCGACATAGCAGAGAGTGGAATGCCAATGCCCGTATCTTTAACTTCAACTGCAATGCGGTTTATTTCCGGTTTGGGTGGGTCGGCCTGTCCAGTTGCTATCGCTTGTGACAAATCGCTTGTTTCATAAGACAGGCGATTGCGTCGGCGACCGTTCTCTTCGCGCAAAAACGTGCGTGTTTGCACCCGCACCGCACCACCTTCAGGTGTGTATTTGATGGCATTATCGAGCAAATTAAGCAGCGCCTGTTCGGTCAGTTTGGCATCACACCGCACGGTTATATCTTCGCCGATATCCACACCCAGTTCAATGTGTTTCTCAATGGCCCGTGCCTTCACCTGCCCCACCGCCGAATCGACCAATCGCCGCACCTGGTACACATCTATTTCAAGAGATAGTTTGCCCGACTCCATGCGAGACAAATCGAGGATATCTTCAACCAGATTGTGCAACCGATCGGCATGGTTGTTAATCATTTGTACAAAACGCTGTGCCGCTACCGGATCATCCAAAGCCCCTTCTGCCAGCGTGGCCGCACAACCTTTAATCGTGGTTAAGGGTGTGCGCAATTCGTGGGACACATTGGCCACAAAATCTTTGCGAATGCGTTCCAAACGCCGCAATTCTGTGATGTCGTAAAAGACGGTCACAGTGCCAATACAAACGCCATTTTGAAAAATCGGTGCCACATGAACATCCAAGTGGCGCTCAAGACCATCCGCAAGGGTCAAATTGAGATACATCACCTGACCCGTTTTTTGTGTGTTATCGATGGCTTCTTGCGCATCGCGATGCCGAACCAGTTCAATGGGCATGCGACCCACAGGATCGGATGCAATTCCAAACAATTTTTCAAATGCCCGATTGGCCATCGACACACGGCCATTCTGATCGGTCACCAAAATGCCTTCTGTAATGCCCGACAACACCGCTTCCAGACGCGATTTTTCCAGAGTCATTTGAGCCATGCGGGTCTGAATTTGGTGGCGCATTTCATCCAGCGCACTGGCCAGATCTAACAATTCCCGACTGGTAGCCCCTCTGGGCATGCGGTGGGTGAACACACCTGAGGCCACCTCGCGTGCAACCCGTGTCATATCGGCAATGGGGCGCGATACATATAGGGAACTGCCATAAGCCAAAAGC
>CAXNEV010000386.1:0-4144 GCA_964200925.1 Candidatus Latescibacterota bacterium
GTTGAAACTCAAAAACGGATGACCAACTGCTGGAATTATAGAACCAATGGACGATTTAATCAATACCCTATAAAGGTTTATCCCTTTTCCGAGGCATCGGAAAAGGGATAATGGAATCCACAGCTAAAGATGCATTCAGAACGTGGCAACGGGGTCTGGCAAATTGCGTTTGATCTGATCGAGTTGATATCCAAAACCGGAACCGTGTATGGTTGAAATGTCTATGTGTCCATTTTGGCGGCGATAGACCCCCGGATGTATTGCAGCTTCGGGTAAAGATGCATCGGGATAAAATTGCATGCCATTGGTTTCCAATCCCATTACGGTGCCCGCATAAGCGGTCAATTGTGCGTGTGAAATTTGGGCCAGCATCGGATTGGTCAAATCCTGCACCATCAGCGTCATGCCGTGTGCTTTTGCCCAGCACAAAGCTAACAGGGCACCCGTTTGGGTTTTGCACGTTTTGAGGGCCACACCTGTCCAGCCCAAATCACGCCCCAGCCGAATCACTCGCCAATCGTGTGCGCTTTCGTCCATATACAACGGTTTGCGCGCTGAAATGCTGTGTACATTTAGGGGATTGGCCGCCAATTCATAGGCAAATGGCTGTTCCACATACAGGATCATTTGATAAATGCGCGGATGATCTTTCATGAGCCGGTCGAGAATGTCATTCACATAATCTACTGTGTGCACCGTACAGTTAAAATCGGTACACAACCAGATGGTTCCGTGTGCCATTCCAATTTGTCCAACGCGCACAATGCGGTCATAGTCCCAACCGGGCTCCTGTCCGGTGAGTTTAATTTTTAAACACGTCAATCCATCTCGCTTGATCCAATCGGGCAATACCACGGGATATCCATCATCTGGTTCTAACCCTGTTCGCTCTGAATCATCTAGCAAGTCATTGCCTCCCACCGCATGCCAGGCCGGCAACAGATTAGGCCGCGGGTGTGCCAGATAATGGTCGGGATATTGTTTATCAAATGACAGGGCAATATCATCGGCTGGTTGTAAATAATGCCCCAGATCGGCATTCATGAATGTGGCATGATACGTTTCATAAACAGATATCCCGTGCAACTGGCCATAGGCATCGTGAAGCGCCAGATCAAAGGCCGACGTACAAACCAACGCCGCCAATTGCGGCATGGGGTCGGTTGTGTGTTGTTGGGCTGTGTTAAAATTTGCCACCAATTCTGGCAATACAAATTCCTGAAAGGCATGGCCAAGCTCAATGGGATGTCCACTGATATCGAGTTTTTTCCAGGCTTTGCCTACTTCCAAACAAAATGCCTGCATCGCCTCATGTCTGATGGCATATGTCAACTTCGGCGATGGCCAAGCCCAGGGCACATTGAGTGGTGTTTCGCCCCAACCTGAAGCCGTTCGCCCCTTTTGATCGCGCACTTCCAACCGCACGCGAATGCACGTTACATGGTCGAGTTGCTCGGTGCCAAAACGATACGGCACGCGCGTTTGTACGGGCAAAAAATAAATGGCAACGGATTTGATCCGAATATCTGTTTGTTTGGCCATGTCACATCCAAATTAATAAACAGCCGCAGCCTCTGGCAGGTTGCGTTTGATCTGGTCAAGGCGATATCCAAAACCCGGCCCGCCGATTGTTGAAATGTTGAGCACTCCATTTTGACGGCGATACAGCCCTGGATGTATTGCGGCTTCTGGCAGGGAGGCGTTGGGACAAAACTGCGGGGCATTGGATTCCAGGCCCATTATGGTACCCACATAGGCTGCTAAAAGCGCGTGCGAAACTTGTGCGATCATTGGATTGGTCAAATCCTGTACCATCAGCGTCATGCCATTTGCCTTGGCCCAGCAAAAAGACAAAAGGGCACCTGTCTGGGTTTTGCATGTTTTAAGGGCCACACCCGTCCAGCCCAGTTGACGCCCCAGCCGAATCAGGTGCCAGTCGTGGGCGCTTTCGTCCATAAAAAGCGGTTTGCGAGCCGACACGCTGTGTACATCGATCTGGTTGTTTTCCAGATCGTAAGGAAAGGGTTGTTCCACATACAGAATCATTTGCGAAATGGGCGGGTGTTCTATCATTAATCGGTCGAGAATGTCATTTACATAGGCTGGGTCTTTGACTGTGCAATTAAAATCACATGTGAGCCAGCGCACCCCTTCAGAAAGGCCAATTTGCCCCACTTGAACGGTGCGGTTATAATCCCAGAGCGAATCGTTGCCGCGCAATTTGATTTTTAAACAGGTCAGACCATCGCGGCGAATCCAGTCGCGCAACAAAACGGGATATTCATCTGTGGGTTCGCCCCCCGTTTTTTCATACGCGTGAAGAGGATCCAGTCCTCCAACCAGGTGCCAGACCGGCAGGTTTTGGGGGCGCGGCAGCGAGAAATAATTTTGCGGATAATGCCCGTTAAAGGAAACCGGTGTACCTGCTGCCGGTGTGAGAAACGCCGACAAATCAACATTCATCCATTCGTCATTATAGGTTTCATAAACGGATGTGTTATGTCGTATGCCATAGGCATCGTGCAGGGCAATATCAAAAGCCGAACAACACACCAGTGCCGCCAGATAGGGCATGGGTTCGGCCTGTTTGCGATTGTGATTAAACTGCGCCAGCAAATTGGGTAAAACATCTGTCTGAAAGGCATGTCCAATTTCAATGGGATGTCCCGAAAAATTAAATGTCGCCCAGGCTTTTGCAATCTCCAGCGAAAACGTTCTGAGAGCCTGTTCCCGTTCGGCATACGAAAGGACACTGGGCCAAACCCACTGCACACTCAGGGGTGTTTCTCCCCACCCGGTAGCTGTTTTACCCGTTTGATCAACCACCACAACCTGTACCCGAGCGCAGGTAATATGCGTGAGGGTTTCAGCGCCAAACTTGAGTGGCATGCGCATTTCAACTGGCAGAAAATAAATCGCTGCTGATTGGATCTGGATGTCTGTTCGTTTTGCCATCTTAACGGTTTTCTTTCATCGTGCGTTTGAGCGCCTCGATAAACCGATCATTTTCTTCAGGTGATCCCACACTTACGCGCAATGCCTTTGCCAACATCGGATAACTGGTCACATTGCGAATGAGCACGCCCTGTTCGACTAGGCCGTTAAACACAACAAGCGGATCGCTGACTTCAAAAAGAAGGAGATTGGCATGCGAGGGATAGGCCGTTACCCCATCAACCCCTGTCAATGCTTCATACAACCGGTCTCGCTCGGTACAAATGGCTGACACACGCTCATCAATCAAATTTTTATGCTTGAGAATGGCCAGTGCGGCGGTGTGCGAAAACACATTGATATCAAATGGAATTTTGCCCTTTATGATCTCGTTGCGCAATTCGGGTTGAGCGATCAAATATCCGATGCGCACGCCAGCCGCGCCAAATGCTTTGGAAAACGTTTTGAGCACAACCAAATTGGGATGTTTTGGCAACAAATCCAGCGCTGTTTCCCGATAAAACTCCCCATAGGCTTCATCCACCATCACCAGTGCATGAGTTTTGGAAAGCAACACATCCAGATCGGCATTGGACATGGCACATCCTGTGGGATTGTTGGGCGAACACAAAATGATCAATCGCACATCTGGATCACCAGAGGCCTTGCGAATTGCCTCCACATCAAATTGATAGTTGGCCGTCAGGGGCACTGAAATGGGTGTGCCGCTAAACACGTTCACATACAACTCATAAAGTGAAAACGACGGCGATGGAATCACAATGTTCACACCCGGATTGCAAATGACGCTGAGCACCAGTTGCACCAGCGTGTTGGATCCATTGCACACAATCAATGTTGCCGGATCAACACCCGCATGACGGGCCAGTGCCTGCACCAGGTCCATCGGCATGGGTTCGGGATAACGCGACCATTGTTTTTGCCGCACCGTTGCGAGAATTTCATCTTTTAAAGTATCGGGTACATCAAACGGGCTTTCGTTCTGATTCAATTTCACCGGGCAATCATACGCTTTCAAATGATACCCGTGAAGTGCTCGCACATCGGATTTGATGTTGTTGAGATAGTTCATTTCAGTCTCAGATCAAAAGTTCTGGGTCAAAAGGTTCTTACACAGTCCATCATATTTTTGCATGCCTTCGGCGACCTACTTTTTGAACGACCAAAAAGTAGGCAAAAAGTCGTTCCC
>CAXNEV010000387.1:0-4144 GCA_964200925.1 Candidatus Latescibacterota bacterium
ACGCCCGCCCCTGGGGTGTCAAAACTGCCTGTGCCAAACCAGATTTGTCCCTTTTGATCCACAAAGGCCGACAATACCCGATTGTGTGCCAGTCCGTCGCTGGTGGTAAAGGTTTTCCAGGTTTTGCCGTCGTATTTGCTCACCCCTCCCCCATCGGTGCCAAACCACAAATAGCCCTCTTTGTCGATACAACTGGACACGACCAGATCACTTGCCAATCCATTTTTTTGTGTAAAGTGTTCAAATGTCAGATCGTCGTATTGACTGACCCCGCCGCCATTGGTGCCAAACCACAGATGGCCTTCTTTGTCTTTTAACAACGACATCACCCAGTTGTGTGGCAGGCCGTCGTCGGTATTGTCTCGGGTAAAAGGCGTCCAGGTGTGTCCATCAAATTGCAGAGCGCCCTTGCCGTAGGTGCCAAACCACAAACGCCCCTGTTCGTCTTGTACAATGGCTCGCACGGCTTGTTCGGTGCGCTGAAGCTGTTTGAATTCCTTTTGTGGTTCCCCGCGATAAATACCCCGTTCGGCCCCGATCCAGAGGCTGCTGGATGCGTCTTTGTAGATGGCATAAATGGCTTGATTGTCGAAGGTGTTGATGGGTTCAAACCGATTTTCCTGAAAACGGCACAACCCCTGGTCTGTGCCCACCCACACAGATGATGAATCGGCATAAAGGGTGTATATCTGGTTGCTGATCAGGGTATCTTGAGTGGTATAGGTTTGCCAGGTATTTTTGTCAAATTGAGCCAGACCAGCCCCTTCTGTACCGATCCAGAGGGTTCCTGCCGGGTCGGTGGTGATGGCTCGCACGGCCTTGCCCTGCATATTTTGGGGCAAGGTGACAGGCTGGATAGAAAATCTAGATATATTTGTTACGCGTTGTGCAGGTTCTGAATCAGGTGAAGGTTTAAATTGGTCAAGACCCACTTCTGTGCCAATCCAGAGCGTGCCATTGGCATCTTGAAATAAGGCCCATACATTGTTGCTGCTCAACCCGTCTTCTACGGTAAAAGATTCCCAGGTTTGGCCGTCATATCGGCAAATGCCTCCGCCCAGAGTGCCAAACCAGATGTATCCGGATCGATCTTGAAGCATGGCAAATACTTTCATGCCCACCAGGCCTGATTCCACATCATAAGTTTGCCAACGTGCAGCTTGAACGGGGCCAATAAACAGCAACCCGACGTTTAACAGGAGAACAAAGATCCTCCGCATAATGCTTCCTTTTTCTGCGTAAAAAACGAGCGCAAGATCAGGATGTTGATCTTACGCTCAATTTTTAACATAACGATGATGGGTTTATCGCTGTCGGATAGGAATGACATCGCGCGTATCTTCACCCGTATAGATTTGACGGGGCCGCGCTATTTTCTGTTCGGAATCGCTGAGCAATTCTCGCCATTGTGCCAACCAACCCGATGTGCGCGGAATGGCAAATAACACCGGATACATATCCACAGGCAATCCAATGGCTTGATAGATGATGCCCGAATAAAAATCGACATTGGGGTAGAGTTTGCGCGAAACAAAAAAATCGTCTTCAAGCGCGATGCGCTCCAGTTCGAGTGCAATATCGATGAGCGGATTTTTGCCTGTCACGTCAAATACTTCATAGGCCGTTTTTTTGATGATTGCAGCTCGTGGGTCGTAGTGTTTGTAAACGCGGTGACCAAAACCCTGCAACAACACTTCTCTGTTTTTAACGCGCTTAATGTAGTCGGGTACATTTTTGATCGAGCCAACTTCTTCCAACATGGTTAAAACGGCTTCATTTGCACCTCCGTGCAAAGGCCCGTATAACGCTCCTGCCGCACCGGCAATGGCCGAATAAGGATCGGCATGGCTGCTGCCAATGGCGCGCATGGTGCTTGTACTGCAGTTTTGTTCATGATCGGCATGCAAAATGAATAAAACATCCAGGGCGTGCTCTATAACGGGGTTGGATTTGTATATCTGGCCCGGATAACCAAACAACATTTGCATCAGATTGGCACAGTAGCTCAATTCGGGATTGGGATAAATGTAGGGCAATCCCCGACTGTGTCGATAACCAAATGCTGCAATGGTCGGCACTTTGCCCACCAGGCGGCAGCAATGCAGATCGAGCACATCCCGATCTAAAATTTGCCGGGCATCGGGGTAAAATGTCGAAAGTGCGCCCAATGCCCCAACCAGCATGCCCATGGTGTGGGCATTGTAATGAAACCCATCGAGGTAGAGTTTGATGCTTTCGTGAATCAACTGGTGATCGCGGATGGTATAGGACCAGTTGTCCAGTTCATCCTGTGTGGGCAGTGCACCTTGAAGCAGCAAGTGGGCCACTTCCATATACGTACATTTGTCTGCAAGCTGTTCAATGGGATATCCACGATACCGCAATATGCCCTGTTCGCCGTCTATAAACGTGATGGCACTTTTGCACGCGGCTGTGTTTGTATATCCCGGGTCGTAGGCCAAAAGCCCGAAGTCATCGTCCGAAACCTTGATTTCACGCAAGCCCGCAGATGAAATGGCCGCGCCATATTTTTCATAGGTTCCGTAATAGATGGGGACTTCGTACGTTTTACCGGTTCGATTGTCGGTAATCGTGAGCGAGTCCTTTCCCATCAGACAGCTCCTTTCTAAAAATGCATCAGTTTTTTGGAGAGAGGAACAACAATACCTATCCTACAAACGCACCTGATAAATCACACAGGGATGAAGTTTGCCGTCGGCCTCTTGATCGTGAATGGTTTCTATGTGCATGTGTTCAAAAATTTCTTTTAATGCCCGTTCGTAGGCCACATTGGCATTTTGGGCCCAAATTGAAAGTGCCCCGTCAGATCGCAACCGCATTTGCAACACTTTCAACATCGACAGGCTGTAAACACGCCGATTTTCTGAACGCGCCAATCGGTTGGGGCCTGCATCAATGTGGAGGGCAATGCCGTGATAACTGCGCGGTGCTCCCTGGGCATAGTCGCAAAAATCGCCTATAATCAATTCTAACCGTGGGTCGTCTAATAAATCGGCATTGTTGAGATGGTTGCGGTTCCAGGAGATAACCTGTGGGCTGATTTCGACCACGCAGACCGTTTTGACTGCCGGGTGTTGCAAGACCTGGCGCAGCGTTACCCCCAATCCCAAACCCCCAATTAACACATCCGCGTGTTTTTGTTGCACTGATATGCCCGATAAGGCCAAATTGGCCAGCGCCTGACCCGATGTGTGCTGGGTTGACGTGAGCAATTGATCGTTGATATAAAGTTCGTGATGCAAGACCCCTTCGGTTTGAACCGTGCACAGGCCAAAGTTGCCGTGACGCGTTGATGCTGTTTCCACCACCTGTCTGATCATATCTTGCCGTTCTGTTGCAACACACAGCCTATTTCTGTTTGAGAAAATCCTATACAATATATATCAGAACCGGAATTTTCCAATGGGAAAATTCCGGTTCTTAAGACAGCCTGTCGATGGGTTTCTTTTTGTGAAAAAGGCACCTATTTTCTTGACAATCCATAAAAGAACCATTAAGTAATCGAGCAATTGAGCATGGAAGGTGTCGGTTGTGGATGGAAAAGGGATATCGTGGTCTGCAAAACAAATGGCTGTATCTCAATTTTTAATAAACCACTCAATTTTAGAAAGATCCGTTTATGACTGCGACTCAAGCTTTTTTGCCCGGTAGCCGGGCTATTGAACAGATTTGTCCAGATGTGCCCTGCGGAGGGTATCATTCGGTGATTTTTGATTTTGATGGCACGCTGTCTTTGATTCGGCAGGGCTGGCGTGAGATCATGATTCCCATGATGGTGGATGTGTTGAATGAACTGAATTCCGGGGAATCCGATGCGGAACTGGAAGCGGTGGTCACAGAGTTTGTGGATCGTTTGACAGGCAAACAGACCATTTATCAGATGATTCAGCTTTGTGAGGAAATCGAAAAACGCGGTGGGAAACCAGAAGCCCCGCTGGTGTATAAAAAGCGGTTTAATGATTTGTTAAATGCGCATATTCTCTGCCGCATTCAAAGCCTCGAAACAGGGGCTGTTTGCCCGGATGAATTGATGGTTCTGGGCGCGCGAAATGTGCTTGAAAACCTATTTGGGCGCGGTCTTGTGCTGTATTTGGCCAGTGGCACCGACTATGGTTATGTGCTT
>CAXNEV010000388.1:0-4139 GCA_964200925.1 Candidatus Latescibacterota bacterium
GCGACCCTTATCTCGCCCTTGTTGAAGGCCGTCTGGTCTGGATTCAAGATGCCTATACCACAAGCAACATGTTCCCCTATGCCCAGCCCTATGGCCGGCCCTATGTTCGAGAAATGAATTATATTCGCAATTCGGTCAAAGTTGTTCTGGATGCCTACAACGGCAGTGTAACCTTTTATGCCTGGAACACCGAAGATCCTCTGCTGAAATCTTACATGGCCATTTTCCCAAACCTGTTTCAATCGGCCCAAAACATTTCCCCAACCTTGCGCAACCACTTTCGGTATCCCCTCGACCTGTTTGATATCCAGGCCTCTCTTTACAACACCTATCATGTGACCTCACCCCAGGTCTTTTACAACCGCGAAGACATTTGGGAAACCCCCACGGAATATTACGGCACCATGGACCGACCCATCAAAATGAATCCCTACTACGTCATGGCCCGTTTGCCCGACACCAATCGCGAAGAATACATCCTTATGTTGCCATCATCCCCTTCGGGCAAACCCAACATGATTGGCTGGTTATTTGCCCGGTGTGATGCGCCCAATTACGGCGAACTCACCGTTTATAAACTACCCAAAGAAAAACTGATTTATGGCCCCATGCTCATTGAACGGCGCATCAATCAGGATACCGAGGTTTCCCGCGAAATTACGCTGTGGGATCAGCGCGGATCAGATGTGATTCGCGGCAACCTGCTGGTCATTCCAATAGAAAATTCATTCATTTATGTCGAGCCGCTCTATTTACGGGCCACCCAAAGCGGCATGCCCGAACTCAAACGCGTGATCGTCATTCACGGCGAAAAATTGGCCATGGGCCTCAACCTGCAAGATGCGTTGACCAAAGTTTTTCAAAATGCCCCGGAAAAATCCCGTTTCATTCAGCCGGACGCCCAATCATTGCCCGAAACGCTCCAAACACTTGCCAAAACCGCTTATGATCAATTTGAAATGGCCCAACGCCATTTGCGTGCCGGAGAGTTTACAGCCTATGGCCAGACCATTGAAACGCTGCGCCAAACCCTCACCAGAATGAATCAAACTTCCCATGAATAAAAACACCTCTTCCCGATGGGCCAATCTGATCACCGAACAGCGCAACCCCGGCAGTTTGCACATCGATGCTTGTTCAACAAAAGAAACCTTGCACATCATCAATGCAGAAGATCAAAAAGTGGCAAAAGCCGTTGAAGTGGTCATGGATGAGATAACACAAGCCGTTGATCTCATCGTTGAAGCCTTTCAAAATCAGGGGCGTTTGTTTTACATTGGCGCTGGCACCAGCGGTCGATTGGGCGTGCTCGACGCATCCGAATGCCCGCCCACTTATGGCGTATCACCCGACCTGGTTCAGGGCATTATGGCCGGTGGGCCTGCAGCCTTGATACGCTCTCAAGAAGGTGCAGAAGACCAATCAGAAGAGGGCATTAAAGCCCTGAAAGACCGAAACTGTTCAAAACAGGACGTGGTCATGGGCATAGCCGCAAGCGGGGTTACCCCATTTGTCATTGGGGCCTTGAATTATGCCCGTCAAATGGGTGCAACCACCATTTTTTTTTCTTGCAACCCCGAAGCCGCAAAAACCGTCGATGTTCATGTGCGCATAATCCCGCAAGTTGGGCCTGAAGTGATCACGGGATCCACCCGCATGAAAGCGGGCACGGCCACCAAACTGGTGCTCAACATGATCACCACAACAGCGATGGTGAAACTCGGCAAAGTATATGAAAATCTGATGGTCGATCTTGCCCCTTCATGCGCCAAGTTGCGCGACCGGTCCGAGCGCATTCTATCCCTTGTCACAGGATTAGATCAAGAACAAAGCCAACAGGCTTTGTTACAGGCGGGAGATGATCTCAAAACCGCCATCGTCATGAACAAGCGGGCTGTTTCTCAACAAACAGCCCGCCAGTTATTGAGCCAGAACAATGGGATAGTCAAACGCGCTCTGGAAGATAACACTCAAGCATAAAAAGTTGTGACTGTTGAAATCAAGCTTTAAACATGCGATACAGGAATGATTTTCCGCGCGATTCCGTTTCGCAACATATTGCAAAACACCTCCATCGCTAAACAGGCCATCACATAATATTTTACACTTCGCGTTTGTTATAAAACGCTTTGACCAGCCCATCGAGAAACTCTTTGGGATTTTCCACTGCTTCTTTGGTCATGACAAAGGACTTGTGCCCCAAAAGCTTCAAGCCGTGCCCATAGTCGTCAAATTTTTCCAAACACAGCTTTTCTACCGATTTACTCAAATCAGCCGCCAGCTCAGACAGAACCTGTTGCGCCTCTCCGTCAAACGTCAATAAGACCCCATAGGTGGTTTTAAATTTTTCGGCAAAAATCGCGGTTCCTCGGTTAACCAGCAAACGCTGCAATTCTCGTTGCGGATTTTCAATCACCAAACGGGTCACATGAAAAGCTGTAATATCCGATGACGGCAGGGATTTTTCAAATTTGAGCAAAGCCTTTTCCGCAACACTGACCAGGCTTCTCGCCCCGGTTTGCTCTTGCCCGGCCTGTTCCGCCAGCAACCGCAACGCGTCATCATCAAATGTCAAATCGATGCCGTATGCTTTAAAATCGCGTTTTTTGCCCAGGGTTACCGAACTGTTGGGGCTTCTCAAAATGTCATACAAATCATCCACACTCAAAGATTCCAGCACAGCCGTTACAGGCAGTCGTCCAACAAATTCAGATTCAAACCCATACCCGATCAAGTCTTCGGTTTTAACCTGTTTTAAATAACCCAGGCGATTCATATCCCGTTCTGAGGCCCGTTCTGATCCGGTTTGAAACCCAACTTTGCCCTGGTTCAATCGGCGTCGAATGATTTCTTCCAGCCCATTAAAAGCACCGCTGACGATAAACAGGATATTGCGCGTGTTGATTTTTTTTTGTTCTACTTTTCCACTGCGCTGAAACTGCATCATCGATTCCATTTGAGAAGCCAGATCGTGAGGCGCTTTTAAATCGACCTCGGTTTCTTCCATCAGCTTGAGCAGATTTCGCTGCACCCCAGAACGAGACACATCCGGGCCGGTAATATTTGGAGTCGATGCAATTTTGTCAATTTCGTCAATGTAGACAATGCCGTACTGGGCTTTTTCAATATTGCCTTTGGCTTCCCGCACCAGTTCGCGAATCAAGTCTTCCACATCTCCGCCCACATAACCCGTTTCGCTGAACTTGGTGGCATCGCCTTTCACAAATGGCACACCAATGCGTTTGGCAATGAGCTTGATCAAATACGTTTTGCCCACCCCGGTGGGGCCAATCAGCAAAATATTGTTTTTAATATTGCCGATGTGTTTGAGAGAAAAATCGGGTTGTTCGCGGTCGAGTTTCATCCGATTGTAATGGGTGCATATTTTGGTCGCCAGAACCTCTTTGGCTTCGTATTGTTTGACCACATACTCATTTAAATAGGCTTCCAATTCTTCTGGTTTTAAATCAAAATATATCGCATCTTCAGCAGGCGGAGCCGTTTTGGGGCCAACCTGAATGCCAGCCGGTTCACCTTGCGGAAAAACCACCTGTGCCCCATATTTTTTTTCAATAAATTCCTTGATATCCTTTTGCAAATCAGCGGGATTAAAAGGTTGTTTCTCCGACATATTCATCCTTTCAATAGAGCCAAAAACATTTCGAACATGACACACTCTCTTGCGCTCAAAGAATACCGGGTCATCCCCTTGTTGTCAAGCCGATCCTCTCTTTTGCAATTTAAAAGGCCCGCCCTATGAATCTCAGTGCCCTCACCCTTCAAAAACTGGTGATGGAATTGCAACCCGCCCTCACCCGCCGACTGATTCGCGATGCTTTTCTTGGCAAACATCACGATTTGTATTTCGACCTGTCCGATGCCGAATTTCTGCTTTTATCGGCCTGTCCGGGGCAAAGCCGAATCGCATTTTCACCGCCGCCTCCCGAAGAAAGCCGAACGCGCCTGTCATGGATTGATCGTTATGTGTCAAAAGCGGGCATTGTTTCCATTGCACATTGGCCACACGAACGGGTCATCGAATTGGTCATTCACAAAAAAGACCGATTGGGTGGCACCTCTCAAAGCCGTTTGATTTGTGAAATGATCGGTCGTTATACCAATGTCATCTTGGTCGATGG
>CAXNEV010000389.1:0-4104 GCA_964200925.1 Candidatus Latescibacterota bacterium
GTCATCTGCCTTTAATGCCCGCAAATCCCCAGCTATTTCAAAGGTGGTGTGTTCAACCGCTCGCACATCCATTTTGGCTTCTATGCAGCGCCGCATCACTTCAGACAACAATGAGTAATATTGTTTGTAATCTCTTTTTTCCAACAAACCCAGATATCCTATTTTTGCCAGTTCTTGTTCCCAATCGACAGGTGGCGGCGGGGGTATTTCTTTTGGTTTTCGCAACCGTCTGCGCCACCACCAGATCGCCCCGGCAATCAGCAAAAGCCCCCCCACAAGCGCTCCCCATACCCACAAAGGCACTTTGGCCTGCACCGACACAGGGGGTTTCACATCGCGAATGTCTGTTAAGCCGTCTGGTTTGACACTGCGCACCACCACGGGAATGGGCTGTGAATGAATGACCCCAGAATCAGGGCCGGCCGTTGCATAGTGCAAAATCACAGAAGGCACAGAAAAATCGCCGACCTGATAAATTGTCAGTGTATAATCTCTTGTTTCCTGAACCCGGTTTTGATCCAGCGTTTTTATATCTGCTGGTGAGGTCTCTCGCAATTCAAAAGGCGTTGGAAAAGCATCGTCGTGCTGAATCCACACCCGGTCATCTTTATGACGCGAGATCCGCATCCGAAAAACAACGGGGTCACCCACGGTTATTGTATCCCGGTTGACCCCCGTTCGAAAATCGACCTCTGCCTCAACTGGAACGTCAAAATAAAGAGTTCCGATCAATACGACGAAACACAACACATATCGCATCACGATCCATTACACTCCAGACTTTGATTTGTCTTCCGATTTTTTGTGATAAATATTCAATTGAAATCCCGACATCACCTGATATGGCAAAACCACAACTTCATTTAATTCTGTGGCCAAACCAAACCAGGTTTCATGGTGCTGACCGATGCGCACCTGCCGAATCTGTCTGGTTTTCTGCCACAAAGTAACCACCAGTTTGGGGGCTTCAAGCCCAAAGGCATCTAACGAACCTGTCGCAACCCCAGCAAAATCTTCTGCGCGCAAATTGTGCACCCGATCAATCAAATCGGGTACGGCATTTCCCTCGGCTTCATACCCTTCGGGGCGGGTAATAAGCCAGTTTCCTGCCGCATCCTTTTGGCACTCGATAATGCGGTCGAGATAGGCCAATTGCACCCGGTCAACGCCTGTGCGATCAAATTCAAAAACTTGCATGTAGCGCAGCAAACTGGGTTTGACGTTGAGATAATCTAAAATAAACGGCTCAACAGTAAAAACCTGCTGGCGGCTCAATACACGCCCATACCAAAGTTTCAAGCGTTCATCGGGTATCTGTTTGCCCAGCAACAGGGTTTCAAATGCTATTGAATCTTTATCATACAGCACCAACCGATACGCCGGATCATCAAATCCGTACTGAACCGGACGATCAACCGATTCGGATACAAATTCGACGACATGTTCATCGCCCAGTTTGGACAAAAGCTTCCCAATAGCAGGGGTTTCTGCACGATCTCGAACAGGACGGGTCAATTGCCAATGAATGCCTTCTTTGAAAGCTTCAATGATGCCATCGGGCCTTTCAAGCACAAACCGATGGATACGGTCTTGATCCATCGGCAACATATGTTTATCGCGCAAGTCCTGCAATTTGCGCACAAAAAAATCGCGATTGTCGCGCTTGGTCAATACCACCCGATGCCCGCCTGACCAGGTCAAATAAGCGGCTTTTTTGGCAGGATTGTCATCGCCAAACAACAACCAGACTTCCTGACCATTTTGGGGTTCAAATCGCACCTCAACTTGTGGAGGTGCCAATCCAAACCCGGACAAATCAACCTTTCCATTGACATAATCAAGGCTGTCAACCACCACGCGGCCCCGTTCCACGTCTTTGGCCGCCGTCACCATTCCCTCTATCAATTCCCAATTGCCAACGGCTTCAACGGGTTCAATAATTTTCCATTCTGTGCCGATTTTTTCAGCGACAAAACGCCCGTTTTTATTGATCAGTGTCAATCGCGCCATGTTTTGGCGGGCCACATCAACAACGTGGTTTTTTTCTTCTTTTGCATGTTTTTCCGCTGCCATGCGGGGGCGTTCATAAAAAAACAAAAAACCCATCAGCACGAGCAGAACCACACCCAAAAACCCGGTCAATTTCAAATTCATTCAAAAACGCCTTTATCGCCTGCGCCAGAAAACGATCAAACCAGCCACCACGGCTATGGCCGGCATGGTGAGCCAATAAACCCAGCGAATCCAGAATGCGTCACCGGGATTTAATTCCAGAGGGCGAAATTGAGCCATTTTGGGGCGAATGGTAATTCGGTCGCGCTCATTGACCAGCCAGCTTGCCGCATTCATCAACAAATCGCCATTGCCTGCCACATCGACAAATTGGTTGGTGGCAAAATCGGAATCGCCAAACACCACCAATCGCGCCTGCGGATTATGTCGGGCCAAATTTTCCTCTTCGGAATGTGATGCCGGTCCCAAAACGACCATCGCCAACCACAACGGCCCCGTCAGATCCTGGCCAGAATCATAAACGACATCTTCCGGGCGTTTTTGTATCAACGCCGTCAAATTGACTTCGCTCCAGCTTCGATGAGATGACATAACCAGCGGCGATACCTCAGACCCTGGCAAAGACCCCACTTTTTCAACCGAACGCACCAATGGAAAAAACGTCATCAGCCCTTTGTGTTTTGCTGTTATGGGATGTGTGCCATAATTGGCCGCAACCGGTACTGAAAAATCCGCTCCGGGCAACACATTGCTTTTATCAACCACAAAATCATTTCGCAACCCAATTGACCATTTTTTCAGCAGCGGTTCCAGACCCGTTTCAACCAGTGGATCTAACAAAAACAACGCCGCCCCACCATCGTCAAGATACTGGCTCACAGCCTCAATTTCTACCGATAAAAATGCCGTTTTAGGCCCGGCTACAATCAGCAATTGACAATCTTTGGGCACCTGCGGCGTTTGTGCCAAAACCAGTAAAGGATGCACCTCATAGTTGCCATCGATCAGCAGTTGTTTAACCTTTTTAAATCCTTTTTCAGTTTGATCGTCAAGGGAAAATTCATCGTGCCCGCCCAAAAAATAGACGTTGTGTTTTTCCTGGCTGGTTGCCCGGGCAAGCGCATTGGTCAAGGCCATTTCTGTGCCTTCAGAAATGCGCTCCTCGTTGCGGCCATATTCAATAACAGAGGTGCCATAGTCGGTTATTTTGTAGCGCTTGCTTTCAACTGGTTCTTTGTCGGGATCGACAAGCCGATACGAAAAATATTTGGAATAATAGGCATACTGTTTTAACAAACGCCCAAATTCACCTTGCTCGGTTTCGCGGTAAAAGGCCACAACCGTCAATTCATTTGTCAACCCCTGCAACACTTCCAGGGTTTTGGGCGAAAGGGTATAAAGCCCGCGTTCGGTTAAGTCATATCGCGCATAATACCGGGCACTCAAAAAATTGATCACACCCAGAATGCCCAGCGCAATGGCGATTGCCGTTAGGGCATTGGACCCATATTTCAGAGTGCGCTGGCTTAAAAAGCGCATTTTTATGCCCTCCACCTGTGCGATTCAAGCACATTGTACGTCACAAAGAGGAAAAACACCGTGGCAGACAAAAAGAAAATGACGTCATGGGTATCAATGATGCCCTGAATCATATCGCGCGTGTGCTCAAGCAGGGAAAGAAACTTGAGCAAAATGAAAGCTGTTTTTCCGGCATAACGCCCCGCCCAATCGAGAATCCACATCAAAATCAACATAAAAAATGACAGCACAGCCGCGATGACTTGATTTTCGGTTAAAGAAGAAGCCAGAATGCCCACGCTGATAAAAGTAGCCCCCAATAATACCACCGCAAGCGCCCCGGCAAAGACCGGCCCCCAATCGATTCGGGCATACATCGACAAAATACCCAGATAACCAAAAGCCATCAATTCAATTAAAATATACAGGGCATAACACGCCAAAAATTTGCCCATTAATATCTGGCCGGATGTCAGAGGTGAAGTCATTAACAATTCATACGTACCGCCCCGCTTTTCTTCGGCGTAAAGCCGCATGGTCAGCATGGGCACCACAATCATCCAGATGAACGTT
>CAXNEV010000390.1:0-4065 GCA_964200925.1 Candidatus Latescibacterota bacterium
CGGCGCACCCGCACAACCCCCAAAACCCAGCGTACGAGAAATGCGCGGAGCAGACATTGTGGTGGAATGCCTGGTCAGAGAAGGTGTGGAAATTCTCTTTGGTTATCCTGGCGGGGCCAGCATGGAATTGCACCAATCACTTACGCGATCCAATATTCGCGTGGTGTTGTGCCGCCATGAACAGGGCGAAATTTTTGCGGCCGAAGGATATGCCAAAGCTTCTGGCAAAGTGGGGGTGTGCATGGCCACTTCAGGGCCTGGTGCCACCAATCTTGTTACCGGATTGGCCGATGCCAAAATGGATTCGGTTCCGCTGGTGGCCATCACCGGTCAGGTGCCTTCCGGCGTTATTGGACGCGATGCCTTTCAGGAAACCCCCATTGTTGAAATCACCCGCCAGATCACCAAACACAACTATCTGGTCGATAGCATTGAAGACATTCCCCGGGTGATCAAAGAAGCTTTTTATGTGGCTTCTTCCGGCAGACCAGGCCCCGTGCTGGTTGACATTCCAAAAGATATTCAGCAAAGCTATTGTGTGCCCGTTTGTCCCGAATATGTGGCCATGCGCAGTTATGCCCCACACCAGTTGCGCGCCACGCGCATGGAAATGGAAGCTGTTGCCAGAGCCATTAAAAATGCACATCGCCCGCTTATTTATGCCGGGGGGGGCATCGTGTCTTCTGAAGCTTCTTGGGCCCTGCGATCGTTTGTCAAAAAAACCGGTATTCCGGTTGCGCAAACGCTTCTGGGCCTGGGTGTGTTTCCCGAAACCGATCCGCTGTCGCTGCAAATGCTGGGCATGCACGGGTCGGTCTATGCCAACTATGCCGTGAATCATGCCGATTTGTTGCTCGCTTTTGGCGTGCGTTTTGACGACCGTGTGACTGGCAAACTCGAAGAATTTTGCAAACACGGCAAAATTGTACACATCGATATTGACCCATCCGAACTCAATAAAAACAAAATTGCACACATCCCCATTGCCAGCGACATCAAATATGCCCTTGAAGAACTCAATAGTCTGGTAGAATCGGGCGATTATACGGCCTGGTTGGCCGAAATTGAGACATGGCGCAAAAAACACCCGTTTAAATACGGCGATATTGCCGATGCCATTTTGCCCCAGCATGCCATTCACCATCTTTATGAATTAACCCAGGGCAAAGCCATCATTTCTACAGGCGTGGGACAACACCAGATGTGGGCCGCTCAATTTTATCCTTTTGACGAACCGCGCCGGTGGCTCACCTCTGGCGGTTTGGGGTCTATGGGGTTTGGCCTTCCGGCTGCCATTGGCGCACAACTGGCTTTTCCCGATGCTTTGGTGGTTGACATTGATGGCGATGGCAGTTTTGCCATGAACGTTCAAGAACTGGCCACATTGTATGCCGAAAAAATTCCCGTTAAAGTGCTCTTGATCAACAATCAGCATTTGGGCATGGTGGTGCAATGGGAAGACCGCTTTTACGAAAGCAACCGCGGCCATACGTTTATTGGCGATCCTGAAGGCAAAGGCATTTTCCCAGATTATGTGACCGTTGCACAAGGGTTTCGCGTTCCAGGTGAACGGGTCGAACACAAAAAAGATTTAACGGCAGCCCTCAAGCGCATGATCACAGCCAAAGGGCCTTATGTGCTCGATGTGATTGTGCCCCATCAGGAACATGTGTTGCCCATGATTCCATCGGGCAAAACTTTTGCCGATATCATCACAGAGTAAATGATTAAATCATAAAATCTGTGATTGTATTTGAAATTTTGTGGGTAAATTAAAATGGACATCGAACCTATCGGTGTCCATTTTTTATTTTGAGGGAACACATGGCTTCATTCCCTTGTCTAAAGGAACAGAAAGCCCAATGATACAAGTGGTACTCAGACGGATACTCTGGATTTTCCATGCATGATGAACAAACGCTGATCACCCAGTGCCAACGCGGGGATATGAACGCCTTTCGACAGCTTGTTGAACGGTATGAAGATCGAATCTACGCCCTGTCATGTTCAATTATTGGTGATCGTGAAATGGCGCGTGATGCCGCACAAGAAGCTTTTGTACGCGCCTATAAAGCATTGAAAAATTTTGAGGGAAAATCCAGTTTCTATACCTGGTTATACCGCATCACAACCAATGTGTGTCTTAATATTGCCCATCGCGAAAAGCGCCGCCTCGACAGTGTTTCACTCGATGCGCTGCAAGAAACATATGATATTTCGCCAGATCGATTTTTTTGCGCCGAAGATCCTCATAACGACATTGAACGCATAGATCTTCGCAACCAGATTCAGAATGTGCTCAACCGCCTCTCACCCGATCACCGAACAGTGGTGGTGCTCAAAGATATCGAAGATTTTTCACAAGAAGAAATCGCCCAAACCCTGGGTATCTCTGTTGGCACTGTGAAATCGCGCCTGTCCAGAGCAAGGGAACACCTGCAAGAACTGCTTCGCCCCATCTATGGTGAATGGATTGGAAAGGATTCGGCATGAACGATTGGACCAAATTGGTGCGCTATCTCGATGGCAATTTATCTGCGCAAGAAAGCCAGAGTCTTGAAAAACAGCTCATCGAAAATGCCGAGTTGCGGGAAGAACTGGCCCTTCTCAAACGCATTCAGGCCACGATTGCAAAACGCCCGCCAGAGCCATCGCCGGGTTTGTGGGTTGGTATTGAAACCCGCCTGTCTGAAGAAGGGTTAATCAACCCGCTCTGGGATCAGCTCGTGTGGGCAGGCAAACGCCTGGTACCTTTGATGGTTGCTGCTGCCATTATTTTGATGGCTGTGAATCTGTCAACTGAAACAGGTGTTACCATTGACGATTATTTTGATTCTCAAACCGAACTGTTGCTGTCAGAAATTGACGCCAATACCTCAATATCGATTCCCGAAACCACCGAATGACAGAGGCATCCATGTTTTCTTTTTCCCCTCGTACAAAAGCCATTGCCATTGCCCTGGGCATCTTTATTCTGGGCACCGTGTGTGGCGTTATCGGAAGTCGCTGGATGGGAATATCCAATCTGCGCCCCTTCTGGGCCGACAATATGCGCAAAGGTGGCCCTCCCAGACATGAGCGCATTCTCGACATGATGACACGCCGCCTCGATTTGACTGCAGAACAGCGCGAAACTATTGGTGCGATTTTGCGGGATAGCAGGAGTGAAATTGATGAGGTGCGCAAAAAAGTACACGAAGACATGATGCTGAGAGAACGGGCTGTTCGCGAAAAAATCCGTGCGGTAATCACCTCCGAACAGCTTGAAAAATACGACAAAACCATACAACAAATAGACCGGCGAAGACCTGTTGAAAATCGACATCCACCGCCCGATGGGCCCTGAAAGATAGCGCTGTTTGTAAAAAAATTCATTTTAATCTCCACAAAGGAGACACACCATGAAACGCAAAAGCATCATCACGCTCATGGGCATCATGGCCATAGCAGCCGTTGCCACAATCGTTTATGCACAGCCTCAAGGCCCCGGCATGATGCAAGGGAAAATGCAAGGTAGAATGCAGGGCAAAGTTTTAGAAGCACTTGGTTTGAGTGCCGAACAAAAAGACAAATTGCACATGATGCGCAGCGCACATCAAAAAGAGATGGCCCAATTGCGCGCCAATGCCCAGATAGCACAAATTGAACTGCGCGATTTGCTGCGCCAAGACGATCCCAAAGATGCCGATGTTAAAACCAAAATTGCCGCAGCAAACAGTGCACGGGGCAAAATGATGGAAGCCCAGATCACATTCGGTCTCAAAATGAAACAGGTGCTCACACCCGAACAGCGTCAAAAATGGCAAGAAATGAAGGCTCATCGCCCTATGCGAAACCGTGGGGAAGGCCGTATGAATCGCGGCGATGATCCCATGTTTCGGCAACACCGTCAAAACCCACGCGGTCCTTTTATGCCAGGGGCATTTGACGGAGAAACAGAAGAAGGTGAGTTGGAAACAAATATGTAAGTCACCTCTTATCTTTTGATTTTAATACCCGACAAAGACGACCAAGTGCTTTGTCGGGTATTTTTTTATAACAGGAACGATTGACATGAAAATACGT
>CAXNEV010000391.1:0-4039 GCA_964200925.1 Candidatus Latescibacterota bacterium
AATATTTATGAAACGCTGGTGACTTTTCACATTGGCACCACAGAATTGCGACCCGGTTTGGCCGAATCCTGGGAAGCTTCTGGTGATGGAATGACCTGGATATTTCACTTGCGCAAAAATGTCGCATTTCACGACGGCACGCCGTTTCAGGCCGATGCCGTGGTTTTTTCGTTGGCCAGGCAATTTGATCCTGCGCATCCCTTTCACAAGGTGGAAGGGGCATATCAATACTGGACCAGCATGTCGATGTCGGATATTGTAAAAGATATTCGCAAGATTGATGACTTTACAGTGGCCATTGATTTAAAACGGCCCAATGCACCCTTTTTGTCGAATCTGGCCATGAATTTCTGCGGCATCGTCAGCCCTGCGGCTGTGGAAAAATGGGGAAATGATTTTGCCAGGCATCCGGTTGGCACAGGGCCTTTTCGATTTGTTGAATGGATCAAAGATGACCGCATTGTGCTGGAGCGATTTCCCGAATACTGGGGAGAAAAGGCCAAGCTGGATCGTTTGATTTTCAGAAGCATTCCAGAAAACTCGGTGCGATTAATTGCACTCACACAGGGTTCCATTGATGGAATGGACAATCTGGTGCCCGATTTTATACAAAGCATCGAATCGGATGAGCGCTTGCAGTTGCTCACCCAACCGGGGATGAACGTGGGGTATTTGGCCATGAATATGGATAAACCTCCATTTGAAAAACTGGCGGTGCGCCAGGCCATTAACCATGCCATTCACAAAAAGGCTCTGGTTGACAATTTGTATCAGGGGCTGGCTGTGCCGGCGGTAAACCCCATTCCGCCAACGATGTGGGGATATCACACGGGTATTTCGGGTTATGAATACAGCCCGGAAAAAGCCAGAGCTTTGTTGGCAGAAGCCGGTTTTCCCAATGGATTTAAAACCACCCTTTGGGCCATGCCAGTGCCCAGACCCTATATGCCACAACCGATGAAAATTGCCCAGGCCATTCAGGCCGATTTGAAGGCTGTGGGCATTGAAGCGGAGATCGTGACTTATGAATGGGGAACTTATCTGGACAAAGTGCAACGCGGGCAACATGACATGGGGCTTTTGGGCTGGACAGGCGACAATGGCGATCCGGATAATTTTTTGTATGTGTTGCTGGATAAGAGCGCCACACAAATTCCTGCCAATAATATCGCATTTTATCGCAGTGAGTTTTTGCACGACATATTGGTTGCCGCACAAACATCTTCGGATATGACACAGCGTGCCGAGTTGTATAAACAGGCACAGGAAATTGTGTTTCGAGATGCGCCGTGGGTGCCGCTGGTACACGCAACACAGACAGCGGCCTTTAAAAAGACGGTCAAGGGTTTCCAATTGCATCCCACAGGCAGTCACTGGTTTCACCATGTGGAAATGATAAAATAAGTCGCGAGTCACGAGTCCTGCCCAACCCCGTTGGCATGACTGTTTCGCATTTGCTTTTTGACCCTTGACCCTTGATTGCTTATGTATTCATTCATTCTCAAACGGTTGTTAACACTCATTCCAACCTTGCTTGGGATCACGGTGCTGGTGTTTTTAATGGTGCATCTGGTTCCGGGGGATCCCGCGCAGGTCATGCTGGGCGAACGCGCCAGTGCCCAGAGTTTGGCCGAATTGCGGAAAGAATTGGGTTTGGATCAACCGCTGCATATCCAGTTTGGCCGGTATTTGGCAGATCTGTTGCAGGGGGAATTGGGGCGATCAATCAAATCGCACGAACGCGTATCTGCCGAATTATTGGCGCGATTTCCAGCCACTTTGGAACTCACGCTGGTCAGCATGGTATTTGCCTCGTTGATAGGTCTCGGCGGGGGCATTTTATCAGCATCACGGCGCGGGTCTGTCTGGGATTATCTGGGTATGACCGGTTCATTGGCCGGTGTGTCAATGCCCATTTTCTGGCTGGGCTTGTTGATGATTTTGATGTTTTCAGTCTATCTGGGGTTATTCCCTGTTTCTGGGCGCACCAGTTCGCATGTTTTTGTTCAGATGGTTACTGGCCTGTATGTGATCGACAGTTTGATTGCAGGAGATTGGGCTGCTTTTGGCAATGTGGTGTGGCATCTGGTATTGCCTGGCATTACTCTGGGTACTGTGCCAGCGGCTGTGATTGCACGCATGACCCGGTCGAGTTTGTTGGAGGTATTGCGCGAAGATTTTGTGCGCACCGCCTGGGCAAAAGGGTTGTCGGAGCGCGTGGTGGTGTTGCGCCATGCTCTGCGCAATGCGTTTATTCCCGTGTTGACCGTGATCAGTTTGCAATTTGGCTATTTGTTGGGGGGAGCGGTGATGACCGAATCCATTTTTGCCTGGCCAGGGGTTGGCAGATGGGTGTTGCTGGCTGTTTATGCACGCGATTTTCGGGCTATACAAGGAGGCGTGTTGTTGATTGCTACCACCTTTTTGGTGATCAATTTGATTGCCGATGTGTTATATGCCTGGCTGGATCCAAGGATAAAATACAACAGGTAAAAAAGTGTGGCATGTTATGGGCTGTGGTTAGGTTTGTTGAATGGTCAAGTGCGGAAAAAACATTGAAAATACCGGACAACCGGGCAATTTGCTCAAAAAGTGCAGAAGGCAGAATACATGTCGGAAATCATATCTGTATTACCCCCGTCGGAAGGCACGGTTCACATGTTTTGGAACCGTTTGCGCAAGAATCGTTTGGCTGTTATGGGTGGCATTTTGCTGATTGGGTTTTTGTCGGTGGCATTGTTCGCCCCTTTTCTTGCACCTTATGATCCGTTGTCACAGGATTTATACAATCGGCTTGCGGCCCCTTCGCTGTCTCACCCGTTTGGAACAGATGATTTTGGGTGCGATATTTTGAGCCGTGTGATCTATGGATCGCGCATTTCATTGCGCATTGGTGTTGTGGCGGTGGTTATTTCTCTGGCATTGGGTACCACAATTGGTCTGATTGCGGGATACTGGGGGGGGATGCTGGATCAGGTGTTGATGCGCATGATGGATTTGTTGTTGGCCTTTCCGAGTATTTTGCTGGCCATTGGCATTGTGGCCATCATTGGGCCTGGGTTGGAGAATGCCATGCTGGCCATTGGCATTGTGGCGGTGCCACAATATGCCCGATTGGTGCGGGCGTCTGCACTATCTGTGCGCGAAATGGACTATGTACAAGCTGCCCGGGCACTGGGGGCGGGTGATTTGCGCATTCTTCTGGTGGCTGTGCTGCCCAATTGTTTGGCTCCCTTGATTGTGCAGTCCACTTTGGGATTGGCAACGGCTATTCTGGATGCGGCTGGATTGAGTTTTTTAGGGCTTGGGGCACAACCCCCTGTGCCAGAGTGGGGTGCGATGCTGAGCAATGGGCGAGAGTTGATTCTTCGAGCCCCCTGGGTTTTGACCTTTCCTGGCGTAGCCATTTTTTTTACTGTTCTGGCATTTAATTTACTGGGCGATGGATTGCGCGACGCACTGGATCCAAAGATGTGAAAAACAGTGCGACTTTCAGCGTGCGACAGGCAGAGGAAGGTGTTTCAAGATCAGATGATGCACCCGGTAATTGAGGTGTGGTAACGCATGGATATTTTGCTTGTGGAATTTTTTTTATTGAGATAAATCATGATATTGACTTCCTCCTTTTAATGGCATATATTGGGTTTACACAGAAAGGAGGTGGTCTAATGAATGATTCGACCAGTGGAGGTGGCTGTCGTTAGGTGCGCCTGCCAGGGCGTGGGATGTCGCACATCTCGAATGGTAGGACACCTGGCAATCCAAGGCAGCTACCGCGCGGCTGTTGTCCATCACTTTGGCGGTATTGGATGATCCGATACCGTGAGGTGGAAACTTCCGTAAGGCTATGCGTCGCACGAAGATGTGCCGATTATTCGGCTCCGCCGTGCGGCGCTTTTTTTTGTGGTTTGTGCAACAAATAGCCTATCTATAAATTTTATCAAGTGTATGGGAAACGATATTTTACATCGGCTTCCTCCTTGACAAAAAGAGTATCATACTTTATTTTGTAAGGCTTACAAGCAGGTCATTTTATAAG
>CAXNEV010000392.1:0-4036 GCA_964200925.1 Candidatus Latescibacterota bacterium
AAATGGGGGATCGTGTGCCGTGGAAACCGCGGCCCAGTTTCCTATTCGGCTGGTTGAGTCGGGGCCATGCGGCGGGGCACTGGCAGCGGCGCATTGTGGCAAGTTAACGGGTCGAGAGAAAATTTTGGCCTTTGATATGGGGGGAACCACAGCCAAAGCCGTGATGAGTGACAACGGGGATTTTCCCATTACAACAGAGTCGGAAGTTGCCCGTGTGTATCGTTTCAAACGCGGCAGTGGGCTGCCTTTGCTGGTGCCTGTGCTGGATATGATTGAAATTGGCGCAGGGGGGGGAAGTGTTGCACATCTCAATGAGTTAAATTTACCTGTTGTTGGTCCTGAAAGTGCAGGTTCAGAACCTGGGCCTGCTTGTTATGATCGCGGCGGGCAAAACCCCACTGTCACCGATGCCGATTTGTTGCTGGGCTATTTAAATCCCGATTATTTTTTGGGCGGAAAAATGCTTCTCAATTTGAATCTGGCAGAAAAGGCTGTCACCGGTTTATCAGGAAAAATGGGTATGGATCGGGTGCAGGCGGCCTTGGGCATTCACAATCTGGTCAATGAAAATATGGCCAATGCCGCGCGTGTTCACGCGGCCGAAAGAGGGCTTGATCTGGAAGGGTATGCACTGGTGGCAACCGGTGGGGCCGGGCCCGTTCATGCATGTGGTGTGGCCAAACGCCTCAGATTAAAAACAGTGATTGTGCCGCCCATTGCTGGTGTGGGGTCGGCTTTTGGCCTCATGCTGGCTCCCATTGCATTTGATTTTGCGCGCAGTTTGCCAACGGGTCTGGATGGGTTAGATGTGGACCGGTTGAATGGTTTATTTGAGGAGATGGAACAGGATGGCCATGTTGTGGTGACAAAAGCTGGGGTGAAAAAAAGAGAATTAACCGTTACGCGAACAGCCGATATGCGCTATGCAGGCCAGGGCCACGAAATTCGAGTGCCGGTGCCCAATGGCATTTTAACAGCCGAATCTCGGCGCGTTTTGCAGGCGGCATTTGACGCCGAATACCAGCGTCTGTATGGCCGCATTTGTCCGGGTGTGGCTGTGCAGGCCATCCACTGGCGAGTGACTGTGTCTGGGCCCCGGCCTGAAAACCTGAAGGCTTCGGCAAGCATGCGCCATAACAGGGAAGCAAAAAAAGGAACCCGGCCCGTTGTATTTGATAACGAGATGGGTTTTGTCGAGGTTCCTGTTTATGATCGGTATGCCATTGCCGAAAAATTTTCAGCCCACGGGCCGGTTGTTATTGAAGAAGCCGAATCGACAACCCTTGTGCCCCCCGGTTGGACTGTGGTGGCCGACGGGTTGGGCCATCTGATCTTGACACATGGGGGAGCAAATGGGTAACGTGCTGGATGCGGTGACTCTGGAAGTGCTGTGGAATCGGCTCATTTCAATTGTCAATGAACAGGCTGCGGCCCTGATGCACGCATCTTTTACAACCGTGGTGCGCGAGGCGGGCGATTTGTCGGCCGGTGTTTTTGATCGGTCGGGCAACATGCTGGCTCAGGCCGTAACAGGCACACCGGGCCACATCAATACGATGGCCAATTGCGTGCGGCATTTTGTAAACGCCCATCCGATTGATTCGCTCAAACCGGGCGACAGCTTGTTGACCAATGATCCGTGGTTGGCATCCGGGCATTTGCACGATATTACGGTGGTTACGCCGGTTTTTTATATGGGCCGAGGTATTGGGTGGTTTGCCAACACATGTCATGCGATGGATATTGGGGGACGCACACTGGGAGCCGGTGCCCGCGAGGTGTATGAAGAAGGGTTGCACATTCCTATTATGAATCTTTTTCGAGAAGGGGAAATCAATCGCGATTTGATCGAGATTGTGAGGGCCAATGTGCGCGTGCCCGATGAGGTGGTGGGCGATTTATATGCGCAACAAGCAGGAAACGATGTGGGTGCAAAAAAATTGATGCAGATGATGGCCGACTATCATTTGAAAGATGTGGAAGATTTGTCACCGCTTATACTGGATCGATCTGAAGAAGCCACCCGAGCGGCTATCGAAGCAATCCCCAACGGGGTGTATGTGGATGAAGTGGAGATTGATGGATATGACAAACCGCTCAAAATCCGGGCGACCATAAAGGTTGAAGATCGGGCTTTAAAAGTCGATTATACAGGCTCGTCACCACAAGTGGATCGCGGCATCAATGTGGTGTATAACTATACCCATGCCTACACGACCTATCCTTTAAAATGCGCGATCAGTCCGCACATTCCCAACAATGAAGGCAGCTTTAGGCCCATCACCGTTACGGCACCGGAAGGGTGTATTTTGAATGCGCAATTTCCATGTGCCGTGGGGGCCAGGCATTTGATTGGGCATTTTTTGTCGCAACCATTGTTTGGTGCGCTCTCTCAGGCCATTCCCGACCGGGTGATTGCCGATGGATCTGCCGGGTTGTGGAACACACAGATGGAAGGCCGCGACCGAAACGGCAAGGTGTTTGCCTATATCTTTTTTTCTGCCGGAGGCATGGGTTCTCGCCCCACAGATGACGGAATTTCAGCCACGGCATTTCCCAGCGGCATTCGCGGTGTGCCAGCCGAAGCCATTGAATCGGTGTCGCCTGTTGTGATGCACAAACGCGAACTGATTCGAGATTCGGGTGGGCCGGGAAAGTTTCGCGGGGGATTGAGTCAGGAAATGGTGCTGTCTGTCGATTCGGATCGACCAGCCCTGCATTCGTGTATGTATGACCGCACACGGTGCCCAGCACGCGGTTTTCAAGATGGCATGGATGGCAAAACAGGCAGTTTGTTTTTATCAGACGGCACAGTTCTGCCACCCAAGGGACGCTATGATTTACAACCTGGGCAAACGGTGACGTTGCGGCTGCCCGGAGGCGGAGGGTTTGGCTCGCCGCTTGAACGGGATCTTGTAAACGTGTTGGAAGATGTGATTCAGGATCGCATTTCTGTTGAATCGGCCAAAGAGCATTACGGGGTGGTTATCAACCCTTCTACCTGGACGGTAGATGAGAAAGCCACTGCACACCTGCGTGAGAAATTGAAGGCGTTGGCCTGATGGCTTTAGATTTTAATACCCAATGCGTTAGAATCACCCCGTCGTATCTGGTTGCGCGGGGAGTTCCTTTGCATTTTTTATGGTTCATCCAACATTTTGGTGGGAAGCACTCAACTCAAGGTTGGGTAGAGATATCGTTTTTCAAGACAGTAAATGTCATGCTTTTTATTGCCTGATCCTATCTTGACATTGTCAGATTACCGAAAAAGCCCATGAATGCTACCTGAAATCTACACCGATACGCAGATTTAGGTGCTCGTATGCGCCCTGCATATTGCCATTTGCACTGACAATATGACGCTTTTTCCTGCCAAATTTGAAATGTGACAATGTCAAGCTATATTACCGCCGATATTAGGATTGACATTAGGAAAAACAGTGAGTACAATACCGTAGCACCCACAAAAATCCAGAAATTATCTCGTTGTCTTGGTACAATAATTACCATATTTTTCTGCAGAGCCATCCCGTTTGACCCTGCCGTCACCCTCTCGCGTCCACATTTATCAAAACATTGTATCACCGCAGCTGATATACCAAAATCCTTTTGTGATAAAAAGGATGGTATTTTGGTGTGCTTGTTTATTATTTCCCCTCTCCCAAATGATTTTCACAGGGGTTATAGCTATGATGTTACCAAATTTCAAAGAAAAAAAAACTGCTCAGCTTGCATCACTTATTGTTCAAGAGGCTGGTGGACATTATGATATGTATCGGTTGATAAAACTGCTTTATATCGTGGATCGCGAAGCCTTGAAACGCTGGGGGAGTCCTGTAACATTCGATTCTCCATATTCGATGAAGAGTGGGCCTGTTTTGAGTTCAACTTATGACATCATGAAAGGAAATAGCAAAATTGATGCGCCGGAATGGCACCGCGTCTTTTTGCCAAAGTCTCCGCATCCGCATCATACGCTCACCCTAAAACCCATTGAGCTCTATTTTGGCGAAATGTCTCGGGCAGAGATGGAATT
>CAXNEV010000393.1:0-4034 GCA_964200925.1 Candidatus Latescibacterota bacterium
TCGGCACCTTTCGTGATGCCGTTGGCCCCACTGTCGATATCAACCTCGACCTCAACTTCAATTTCAAACCCGAATCGTGTATGCGCATTGCCAAAGTGCTGGAACAATTTGACATGCTCTGGCTCGAAATTGATATGTATGACCACCGGGCCATCCGCCAAATCAAAGATTCCACATCGACCAAAATCTGCACGGGTGAAAACCTCTTTTACATGCGCGAATTCATCCCCTATTTTGAAAACCGCGCCGCCGATGTGTTTATGATCGATGTGCCGTGGAACGGTTTTGCCCAATCCAAAAAAATTGGCGACCTGGCCGAAGCCTATCAATTCAACGTGGCACCACACAATTATTACAGCCACCTTTCCACCTTCATCAGCGCCAGCCTGTGTGCGGTGCTGCCCAACGTGCGCATCCAGGAAATCGACGTGGATGACGTGCCCTGGCGCGAAGACATGGTGACCCACCAGCCCGACATTCAAAACGGCCATTTAACCATTCCCACCGCTCCCGGCTGGGGCACCGAACTGATTGAAGACGTTCTGCTTGCCCACCCCTGGGACAAAGGCAATGCCAACTGGTAAACATTTACATCAGGAGAAATTTGTGTCCGACATACAACAACATCTCTATGAACTCGACATCTACGGCTTCACCGTTGTTGAAAGCGTGTTGCCACCCCAAGAAGTTGCCCCCATGCGCGAAGCGCTCATTCGGGCCGAACGCGAAATCGGCACCGAGCACAAACACCGGGGCACCGCACGTCACGTTTCCAATTTGCCCACGGTTGATCCGGTCTTTTTCAAAACCATCGACCACCCGCACATTTTGCCTTTGCTCGAACATTTTTTGGGCACAAGCCTCATCCTCGGCAGCTTAAACTCTCGCATTGTGCGCCCCGGCGATGGGTATCAGGGTTTGCACAGCGACATCCCGGCAGAAATGCTCAATCCCTTTTCTCCGGTCATGATGAACACCGTGTGGATGCTCGATGCCTTTTCTCCTCAAAACGGCGGCACACGCGTGGTGCCCGGTTCACACAAAAGCGGCCTGGCCGTTCCACCCGAACACATGGAAGTCAAACACGTTGTGCAACCCACGGCCCCCGAAGGCAGCGTCATTGTCTTCAACGGACAAACCTGGCACGGCGGCGGGGCCAACAACAGCACCGCCAACCGCCATGCCCTCTTTGGACACTACCGAAAACGCATGTGCCTGTTTCAAGCCGATCCGCACGATGGTTTTACCGCCGAGTGGTTTGCTCAACTCACCCCACGACAAAAAGAACTCATGAGAATGACAAACGGCGTGGGTGCCCCACATTCGGCCGATTTTCATTTGCGGTAAACAAAAAAACCTCGGATGGTTTTCCCATCCGAGGCCAAATTTTTCAGCCTGAAAAATTACTTGCTACTCCCTGTTGCCGCAGGTGCAGCCCCTCTTCCGCGATGTCCCATGCGCCCCCCGCGCCCGGCCTTCACGGGTGGTTCTGGTTTTTCAATGCCCCACTCGGCAAGTTTGGCATCCACAGCGGCATGCACATCTTCTCGCGATGCGTCTGCCTCTTTTAGACCTTTGATCAGCGCACTCAACTCCGTCCGTTGTTCGGCAGTCAATACCGCTTCTAACCCTCGTGGTCCGGCGATTTCCGGTTTTTCAATGCCCCACTCGGCAAGCTTGGCATCCACGGCTGCTCGTACATCTTTCTTTGACGCTTCGGCAGCCTTTAAACTTTCAAGCAACGTTTGCAACTCTGTTTTTTGTGCATCGCTCAACAGTGACACAATCTTGCCAATGCCGCGATGTCCGTGTCGAAACCCGGCATAATCATTGATCCCATCGCCATTTTCATCGACAAATCCTGGTGTTTGGGTCGTTGTCGCTTTATCCTGTGCCTGAATATTCTGTACGCTCCAGGCCGCCATCGCCATGAAGGCCATCGTATAGGTCATCCATTTTTTCATGTCAAAACTCCTCACCCTAAAAGTTGAACGCGGTTTTCACAGGCCCTAATGAGATGCTGCGCGCTTCTTTCCGGCCGGAAAAAACAGCACCTTTTTAAGCCTGTCATTTTTTAGACCAGGACACATGATTTTGCATTCTGTGCCCTTTTGTTTGATCCGCAATTTGCGGATTCAATGGTTTAGACAACCGGTGTTCCCGTTAAGTTCCGCACTTTTACCTATTTTAACAATTGAGAACAAGGTGTTACATTTGCGGGTCTATTTTAACAAAAATCGCCCGATTGGATGAGACAATCGGGCGATTAAAAACATGACAAAATACAACGGCTTACCTCTTCAAAAACAACTCCACCACAGGCACCGTCACATTGGGTTTTTGCACGGGCAATTCCAGCGTCAGCGTTTGGGTGTCCAAACTGCTGTCGCCGGTGTGCCCGGCGCGCGGTTTTTGGAAGCGAATTTCAGATGCGTCATGTAACAACTGGGCATATTCGACCTTGTCGGCAAAACCGTCCAGGTGCAAATGGCGAAACGGCCAGTTGAACACATGCACATACAACCGGTTGGTATCGGGATTGTAGGTCAACCGGCAATCTTCGGGCGTGACAAATCCTTCGGGGGCGGCCGTGCATCCATAAATCGAACGGCCATGCCGCTTCATCCATTCGCCCATGCCGTTTAACCGATCCAGCGCCCGATCATCAAATTCGCCGCGCCCGGTTGGCCCCACGTTTAACAACAAATTTCCGCCACGGCTCACCACACCAATGAGCATTTGCACCAGTTGTTCCAAGGTTTTCCAACTCGACTCATCGCGGTGATATCCCCACGAACCCGAAAACGTCTGGCACGTTTCCCACATCACGCGCTGGCCTTCAAACTCCACCCATTTGCGCGGCATAAACTGCTCCGGCGTGCGGTAATCCCACCCGCCATCCACATCGTCCAGATCCAATCGGTCATTAATCAAAATTTTAGACTGCAACTCCCGCGTCATCTTCATCAACTCAAAGCTGTTCCACTCATCTCGGCCCTTGCCGTCAAATCCGTCGGGGCGGCCCTTTCTTCCGCCGGGATAACTGAAATCGTAAAACAGCATATCCACCTGGCCAAACTGCGTCAACAATTCGCGCACCTGGGCGTGCAAATATTCGGCATACAATTTCTGATTGCGCGACGCATTCAACCTGTCCTTATCGGGATGGTTGCGCATTGAATGCACCGCATCAATTTTAAACTGCGGATGGTGCCAGTCGATCAGCGAATGATAAAACCCGATGCGCAAACCCTGCTCGCGAAAAGCATCAACCATGGGCTTCAACAAATCCCGTTTGGCAGGTGTGTTGGTCGCCTTGTAATCGGTCACCTGAGAATCCCACAAACAAAACCCTTCGTGGTGTTTGGTCGTCACGCAAAAATACTTCATCCCGGCATTTGAAGCGGCCTTTGCCCAAATTTTGGGATCGTAGAGATCGGGATCAAAAAATTTGAAATACTTTTGATAATCGGCATCTGGTATTTCTTCGCGCTGTTTCACCCACTCGTGCCGGGCGGGCAACGCATACAACCCCCAGTGAATAAACAATCCAAACCGCCCATTCACAAACCAGCTTGCATCCCCTTTTGTCATAACCGCCTCCCTTTGTTATAGACCTTCAGATAACAAACTTGAATGTTTGACGATGGTTAAAAACGCGTTTGCACGTTAACACGTTCCAACCCACCCCACCAGAATCGTATCGCATGGTTTACAAGATGTTAACGTTCCAACGTTCCAACGTGTTTTCCCGTCGCCCGCAACAGCGTTTCCTGCACCAATAACTCATGGTCATAAGAGCGATCCGGTTGGGATTTTCCCGCAATGGCCAACAAAAACGCATTCAGTTCCAGATCATAAAGCTTTTGTCGAGATTGTATTTCAATGTCCACGGTTTGTTCACCGGCTGCATATCCCCCTCGCGCGTCATCCAGACACAACCGAATGTGCGTGGCCGGTTCCATCGGTTCCATAATGGCGCTGCCCTTTGTACCATACACCTCAAACCGCCTTGCCGTGGGCCGCGTCTCTAT
>CAXNEV010000394.1:0-4033 GCA_964200925.1 Candidatus Latescibacterota bacterium
ATAGGCAGCGACATAGGTGTTGGTGCCGGGGCTTGCAAAAAGCCAGGCGGGTTCTTTGCCGCAAGTGAGTGTGGCATTTGAGACTTCGATGTGGCCCGAACGGGATTGTCTGGCAATGGGGGATGCGAGCATGGGATGTCCGAGGTTGCCATTCTGGTTCCATCGCTGTTTGAGCAACCAGTGCATGAGGTCGATTTTTATGCCAAGGGTTGTGCCATCGCGTTTGTATTCGACTGTCCAGTGGCGTTCGGTTTCTTCGTGATAAATCACGGGTGGGTCGGCTTTGTCAAGCAGAGTCCCTTTGGACACGGCGTTGGAGAAGGCAACCGGATCGGGCCAGGCGGATTGTTCGGCAATTTCGGCATAAAAACCGCACTGGGGGCGGCCCTGATAAAAGGAGCCGGGATGGGCCTGTTCCCAGAAGGTTTTTTCGGGGCCTTTGTAGTTGTAAATTTCCAGGCAAAGGTGGCCGTCGCGTTCAACCAAGTGAACCGGGGCTTTGCGGCCAAGGTCGGTGTTCGTGAGCGGGCAAATGGCCGTGAGAATTTTGCCGCTTTTGACAACGACGGTTGTGTTTTTGGGAATGTTTGCCGGAAAGGTCTGGACGGATTGACCGTTGATCCACACGCCAGAGACGTGGTCTTTGTTGTGCCAGGCGATAACGGCTTTGGCGCTGTGGCAGGTTTCCCAAGCACCCAATGTGCGCGGGTTGTAAAGACATATTGCGCGGGAGCCGTCCTGCACGCCGAAGAATTGGCCTTCTTCAAAAAGCAGGCCGAGGTTGGAGCGGGCCGGGGTTGATCGAAAACTTCCGAGCCAGTGGTCGTTGAGCACATACCGCGAATAGATCACACCGGTTTGTTCGGTGTTGGTTGTGTGGTGAACAATAAAACAGTTGGACTGTCCGGCAATAAAGCGGTTGGCCTGACTGGTGAGTTCCTGTGTGGAAACACCTATGGCAAAATTGGGGCTGTGGTGTGTGGTGAGAGAAACGCCGTTTTTTGCGTCGGCGGTTTCGGTAAGGGTCATCGTTTCGGGCCGTTGTGACATCGCATCGGCCAACCAGATGGGCAGGATGCCCCCGGCCAGCCAATCGCGCACCATGTGAATTTCGGGTTTGCCCTCACAAAAGACCGTGTTGCGATAGGCCCGGCTGAAGGGGCCTGCCCAGCGGCCTGTTGACGGGTGAATGTGCAAAGCGGCAGACAACCCGATGCGAGCGCGCATGATGTGAGCACAAATGCGCGTGGGTTCGTGTTTCACCAGTTCTATGAGCCGATGTAAAACGCGCAGAGCCACACCGGCATATCCGGGGCTGTTGAATTCATAAGCACAACCCGATTGATCGGTATAGGCCATCCAGTGCTGAAATTTGTGATAACCGCGCCGGGAAATTTTTTCGTCCTGAAGATATTCTCCGCCCAGACAGGTGTTGGTGATGTCTTTGATAACGATGTTGGTATAACGCGGGTGAACATCGATGCGGGCAATTTCTGCCAGGCCCAGGCGAATGGCTGTTTTTGTCCGATTTTGAATGTCGGAAGAAAGCAGATTGCCGTGGCAGATCATTAAGGGGATGAGCTGGAACAGACAAAACTGTACGGCATTGAGGTCATCAACAACGTCGTCTTCGGCTTCCCACAAAAAATTGCCCCGGTGGGGATCGCCTTCACGCGTTTCCTGGTATTTGAGTGCGGCATCGAGCGTTTTTTCTGCCTGGGCAATGTCCTGGGGGGTGCCGTTGGCAAGCAGGTTGGCCACCAGTTCAAAAGCAACTCTGGGGGCATGGTAGAGCCGATCACCTTCGGGGCGAGCAATCATGTTTGTTGCCGGGTTAAAATTGTCAGGCAATCTCATCGGTGTATTGGACATGGGGCTATCTCCTGAAACAGTCGAGGGTCAAAAGGCAAAAACAGTCGTGAGTTCTGATTTGAATTAATGGGTGCTGACTTCAATTTACGTAACGAATAGCCGTCAGCAATCAGTTTTCAGCCCCCATACATCTGATAAAAGCCATCCCGATTGATATTGTTGCTGATGGCTGATCGCTAACGGCTTGTTTTGAAATCAAATGTCTCTTGTTCTTGCAAACGAAAAATCAAGTCAGCACCCGAATTAATAAAACGTTTGACAGGTGAGAAACAAAGCGCGATTTTAGGCGTGCGATTTTTTTTAACGCCATTTTAACCGAGGAGTTTATCGTGCTGAAAACATTGCCGAGTGAAAAACAGGTGTTGACCGATGCCCAAACCGGAAAAACGGTTTGGCAGATGACAAAGGGTGAACCCAAGAGCGTCAGTTGTTATCAGGAAGTAGAGGCTTTTACGGCAGATGAAAAATATGTGATTTTTTCGTCCAACCGAACAGGAAATTTTCAACTCTATCGCGCCGAACTCGAAAGTGGTGACTTGGCGCAGTTGAGTGATGTGTCCGATTTTCGTTCCATTTCTTTTGGCATTGCCCGCAATGGCCGCGAAGTCATTTATACGGCGGGTTGGCGGGTTTTTGCTGTGGATGTGCACACCGGGCAAGATCGCATGGTGATCGATTTTGAAGGCAAAACGCCCAGTCCGCCATCGGGCGCACCGGTGGCTTTGTCGGGCAATGGCGACCGGGTGGTGGTGGCCTATGATACGGGAAAAGACACAACCATGCTGGCGTTTGGCTTGGTTGAAACAGGTGAATTCCATGAAATCTTTGAATGGCAGGGCAAATTGAGCCACGCGCAAATTTGTCCGGGCGATTCCAATCTGGTGACATTTGATCCGGGGCCCGATACACAGAATGATATGTCATTGCCGATGGAAAAACGCGCCCGCACATGGATTTTAGATGTTGAAAAAAACGAGGCCCGTCCGTTTTTGATCACGCCCTATGGGTTTCGCGCCACTCATGAATACTGGGATTTTTCGGGCGACCGGTTGTATTTTCACAAAAAGTCTGTGCCGGGTTGGGTGCCCACAACGATTTCGTCGATCAATCGTGAAGGGGGCGATTGGCAGGATCATTATGAGAGTTTGGATCGCACATTGGGGCATTCGTCGATTGACCGGGGAAATACTTTTATTATTTCGGATGTGCAGGCCAAGGATGAAAATGAGTTGTGGCGCATCGATTTGAAAACGGGCAAAGGAGAGGTCTTATGCTGGCCCAATACCAGCCCGATACAGGATCAGACGATCCATGTTCACCCATCGATTTCCCCTCCGGGAAATTTTGTCGATTTTACATCGGATCGATGCGGATCGTCAGATGTGTATGTGTTTCCGTTGAATCAGTAAAAGAAAGAAGAGAAAAGAAGCGGATTGCTTTTCACTTCTCACCTTTTACTTCTCATTTTTGGGAGGCGTTGTGGCAAAAAAGCGGGTATTAATAACCGGTGCGGCCGGGCGTATCGGGCAGGTGTTGTTAGATGGGTTGTATGAGCGGTATCAATTGCGGGTTTTATACAATCGCACAGTGCTGGATCAGCGGTTTGACGAAGAGGTGATGGTGGGCAACATTACCGATCTGGCCAAAATGGAAGAAGCTGTGGATGGCATGGATGCGGTGGTGCACATGGCGGGCAATCCGTCGGGCGGGGCCACATTTGAATAAACGGTTGAAGCCAATGTCGTTGGGACCTATAGCATTTATGAAGCGTGCAAACGCAAGGGTGTGAAGCGAGTGATTTTTGCCAGCACAAACCATGTGACCGGGATGTATGAAAAAAAGGGACCCATTTATACCACATGGGAAATGCCGGTGCGTCCCGACAGTTATTATGGGGTCAGCAAGGCTTATGGCGAATCATTGGGGCGATATTATGTGGATGAATTTGGATTGTCGGTGATTTGTTTGCGGATCGGTTCATTCCAGCCCGTGTCTTCGCTACAAAAACGAAGACACGATCGTATTTTGTCCACCTGGTTGAGTTATAAAGATACTGTGCAGTTGACATGGCGGTCTATTGAAGCTTCAAACAAGATTGACTTTGCCATTTATTATGGCATTTCGGGCAATACACGGGCGTATTGGGACATTCAAAATGCCA
>CAXNEV010000395.1:0-4022 GCA_964200925.1 Candidatus Latescibacterota bacterium
GAGATCACACAAAAAAAATGCTGGAGGTGTTTCCTGCTGTGGGGTGGGCGGCCCTTCGCACCGATATGGAAGATCCCAAAAAAGACATTGCGTTTTTGTTTCGGTCATCGCCATTTGGAGCCGTCAGCCATTCGCATGCCAACAACAACGATTTTATTCTGCATGTCGGCGGGCATGTGATGGTTATGCCCAGCGGGTATTATGCCGGGTATGGGTCTGACCACCATGCCCACTGGGTATGGCACACCAAATCGCACAATTGTGTGACCCTGTCCGATGCGCCACAAATCATGCGGTCTCACGAATCGGTTGGGTGTATTGACCATGTGTTTGAAGATCGGCAGGTGGTTTATTTTCGAGGGGTGGCCGATAGCAGTTATGCCGACCGGGCCATGTGTTGCCGACGCCATGTATTTTTTGTTAAAGGTCAGCAATATTTTATACTGGTTGATGAATTTGTACCCAAACCGGGGGTTGCATCGGCCTTGCAGTGGAACATTCATTCATGGCAGGAATTTGATGTGGATGACAAACATCGGACGTTTCGTTTGCGGCGTGGAGATAGCATTTTGCATGGGCATTTGATGCACCATCAAAACGGATTTTTCTCGCTTACGGATGGATGGGATCCACCACCGATGGCGGGCAAAGACAATTCTCAATGGCATCAGCAATACCATTTGCGGTTTACCCCATCGGGATTGGAAATGTCAAAACGCAACCTCGGTGTTGTTTTGTGCCCGGCCCATGATCACCTGATTGCCCCACTGGTTGAAACATCGCTTCACGATCATGCCGAAATTGCCAATGTGGGCGATGATCTGGTGATGGTGAATCAGGGCAAACGCATGACCTACAAAACCTATCAGACGGATGCGCTTGTTTTGCTGGTGATTGAAGGCAAACACTATGAGGTTGGAGATGGTGGCGTGACGGTAAATTGAAAGGGAATTGAGATGGGGATGAGCGGAGCTTTGAAAGGACAGGTGGCCATTGTTGTAGGAGCCAGCAGTGGCATGGGTCGTGCAACTGCTTTATCTTATGCAAAGGCCGGGGCATGTGTGGTGGTTGCCGCGCGCAATGTGGAGAAGTTGGAGGCGTTGGTTTCTGAAATTGGCCAAAACGCACTGGCCTGTCCTGTTGATGTGCAAAATGTGGCACAGGTGGAGGCATTGATCAAAACGGCGGTGGATCGATTTGGGCGTGTGGATATTCTGGTGTATGCCACAGGTACCAACATTCCCGAACGCAGCCTTGATGTGTTGACGCATGACACATGGCAGATGATGATCGGCACCAATTTGACCGGGGCGTTTTATTGCACCAAAGCCGTTTTGCCTGTGATGCAAAAACAGCAGGCCGGGTTGATTATTTATTTGTCATCCGGTTGTGTACAATCGCCAGATGTGTCTGGGGTTTCCTATCAGGCATCCAAACATGGGTTGACTGGACTGGCGCATGGTACGTTTAAGGAAGAACAGAAAAATGGCATCCGCACGACGATTATCTTTCCGGGTTTGTGCGATACGCCGCTGGTGCTCAAGCGCCCGGTGCCCACACCACCCGAGGTGATGGCCAAAGCGTTAAAGCCCGAAGATGTGGCCGAGGCGTGTTTGTTTGTGGCATCCCTGCCCCATCGCACGCGGGTGCCAGAACTGGTTTTGTTGCCGTCGGGATTATAAATGGCGACGATAGACAATTGACGATTGACGATGGTTTAAAGCCGGGTTTTTCCCATCGTCTATGATCTATCGTCAATCGTCGGTTTTTCTCATTTAATTTGTTTCTCTTTCATTTGGGGAGGATGCAGGCCATGAAATTGACGTATATCATGTTTACCAAACACCTCGAAGGCATGGATGTTTCGCAAATTATCGCATCGTTACAATCGGTTGGTGTGCAGGGGGCCGATTTGTGTGTGCGGCCCGGTTATCCGGTGAATCCTGAAAATATTGACAGGGCATTGCCCGATGCGGCCAAACAATTTGCCAAAGCCGGGTTGTGCATTCCTCTGGTGACGGCACCGGGCGATTTTAACCGGCCCGATATCGAATATGCCGACCGGTATTATGGGGCTTGCGGGCAGGCGGGTGTGGGGCACATCAAACTGGGCTACTGGCACTGGAGTCCGGAAAAACACTACTGGGATCAACTGGATGAAATCCGAAAATGGATGGAAGGGTTTCAGAAATTGTCGGCAAAACATGGCGTGAAAACGGTTGTGCACAACCATTCGGGCAAATCCATGGGATTAAATTCGTGTGCGGCCATGAATGTCGTGAAGGGATTTGACCCCAAACACATTGGCATTTTTTCCGATCCGGGGCATTTGTCGATTTGTGGTGAACCCATTGAGATGGCTTTGGATATTGTGCGGGATTATTTGTCGGTGCTGGCCTTTAAAGATCTGATTCGGCAGCGGCCTATGGGCAGCACCAAACAGGGGGCACCAACCGGGGGAACCATGCGGCTTGGGCAGGGTTTTGGCGATTGGCCCGCGCTGGTTAAAACGCTGAAACATCACAATTTTGAAGGCCCGGTGAGTTTTCACAGTGAATACAGCGGCGAACCGGTGGAAACCGTGATCGATCTGGCGCGCATTGATGTGCGGTTTTTCAATGCCATGTTGGCCGAGAACGGATAATGGGATTAAAGTGCGTTGGAACGTTGGAACGTATTTTTATATCCATCATCAGTCTTTTACGTATTCTTTATCTGATGGTCTATCGTATTTCAGATCATAAACTTGAATTTTCGACGATAGACAATAGACGATGGACGATGGTTAAAGACTTGGTTTTACCATCGTCGATGGTCAATCGTCCATCGTCAGTTTTCCTCATAATGCGGGAGATGGGCGTTGTTTCATCGCATTAAAAATCGGCTGATCGCCGCGCTGCTGTCTGTTGCTGCGGTTCCTCTTATTGGCATTGGTTTATACAGCATTCATTCCAATACTGCCGCTTTGCGGGATCTGGCACGGGCATCGGCGCGGGAACGGGTGCATTTGAAGGCTGAAAAGATCGAAGAAATTTTGCGCGATATTCGCGAAGATCTGGCTTTTTTGGCACGATCCCCCATGTTAATCGGGCTGCTGGATGGGGAGGAGATGGTCGATGAAAAAACCTTCTGGATCCAAAAACTGGGGCAGCAATTTCTGGCATTTGCACAGAATCGGTCCATTTATGCTCGTTTGCAATATCTCGATGAAACGGGGCAGGTGATTGTCCATACCGAATTTGATGGTCTGCGCGCCTGGTTGGTTCCGTCTGAAAAATTGGTGAATCACCAAAACCAGGAATTTTTTCACCGGGCCATGCTGTTGTCGGGCAAAGAAGTGTCTGTTTCGACCGCACATCATTTGGGAAACGAGGTCACAGAACCCGTTGTTCGTTATGCCCTGCGCGTGGAAGATCGGCAAGAGCGGCGGCGTGGCATTTTGCTTGCCGATGTTTGGACAAAACCACTTGTGTCAGATGTTCAGCAAACGGGGCTTTCAAATCATGTTGAAACGTCGCTCCTGCTCGAAACCGGGGTATCGATAACGGGGAGGGATGGAGGGGGAACTGGAATAACCGATGTCATGAAACGCTTTCAGGCAGGCGAAACGGCCATTTTGCAAGAACGGGATTCAGTACTGGTTTCCTGGGCACCTGTTTTGCCGGCCCTGCCCAGGGCAGAACCGATTTGGGTGGTGCAAGAAATGGTTCCCAATGAAGATGTGTTTGCTTCTGTGCGGAGGTTTCAGGTTTTGTTTTTGGGAATTGTGGTGGTGACAATTCTGGTGGGAGTGGGTTTGAGCTTGTGGTTGGCCCGTCGCATGGCCGATCCGCTTGATGAATTGCGGCAAGGGGCTCAGCGCATTGCCGGTGGCGATTTGAGCTATCGCCTTGCAGTTAAAACAGGTGATGAAATTCAAACAGTTGCCGAAGAGTTTAACCGCATGGGGCACTCTTTGCAGGAAACCGATCGCAAATTGCGCGAACGCGACCAGGAAAAAACCGTCAAATTGGAGCAGGTTA